>NZ_JAELTK010000069.1:0-34262 GCF_016428765.1 Delftia sp. ASV31 | reverse complement strand
GGCCCAGGCCCGCGTCACCGTGCCGTACAGCATGGCGCGGATGGTGCCCCGGGTCCAGATGGCCGCGTACACGTGCATGATGATCAGGCCGATCATCCACACGCCCGCAATGGCATGCACCACAGAGGCGGCGCGCACCACGTTGACGGGCAGCGTCCACCAGGCACGCCACATGAGCGCGCCGGTCACGGTGATCGCCAGCATGCCTATGACCAGGCCCCAGAACAGCAGCTTCTGGCCGCCGTTGTACTTGCCCTGCTCGGGCATGTCGTGGTCGTCGCCGTCGATCATCTTGTTGACGTTCTTGAGCCACTCGATGTCGCGCGGCTCGACCACGTTCAGGCGCCAGAAGCGCAGCGCCATGATGATGAAGAACAGCGCCATCACCACCCCGATGTAGGGGTGCAGGATGCGCGTCCACGGCCCGCCGCCGAACAGCTGCGTGAGCGGGAAGAAGGCCGGGTGGAAGAACGCCAGGCCCGACAGCGCCAGCAGGATGAAGCAGATGCCGACCACCCAGTGGTTGGCACGCTCCGATGCGTTGTAGCGCACCAGGTCACGTGGGTTGCGTTTCATCGGCGGGCCTCCTTTTCAGCGGCTTCCTGGTCCTTGCGGTCCATTTCGTCTTCCAGTTCCTTGGACACGTCGTTCGGGCCCTTGGTGATGTAGTGGAACAGGCTGCCGACGGCAGCTGCGCCCAGCGCGGCCATGGCCAGCGGCTTGGCAACGCCCTTCCACAGGGACACCATGGGGCTGATCTTCGGGTCGTCGGGCAGGCCCTTGTACAGCGAAGGCTTGTCCGCGTGATGCAGCACGTACATCACATGGGTGCCGCCCACGCCTTGCGGGTCATAGAGGCCCGCCTCGGCATAGCCGCGCCGCTTGAGGTCGCCGATGCGGTGCTCGGCCTGGTCCTTCATCGCCTCCTTGGTGCCAAACATGATGGCGCCCGTGGGGCAGGTCTTGACACAGGCAGGCTCGCGGCCGACGGCCACGCGGTCCGAGCACAGCGTGCACTTGTAGGCCTTGTGGTCCTTCTTGGAGATGCGCGGGATGTTGAACGGGCAGCCCGTGACGCAGTAGCCGCAGCCCACGCACTGGTCCTGCTGGAAGTCCACGATGCCGTTGCTGTACTGCACGATGGCGCCCGGCGAGGGGCAGGCCTTCAGGCAGCCCGGGTCCTCGCAGTGCATGCAGCCGTCCTTGCGGATCAGCCACTCCAGGTTGCCGGTCGCTTCGTTCTCGTACTCGGTAAAGCGCATGACGGTCCACGACTGATCGGTCAGATCGGTCGGGTTGTCATAGACGCCGGCCGCGCAGGTGCCGATTTCGTCGCGCAGGTCGTTCCACTCCATGCAGGCGGTCTGGCAGGCCTTGCACCCGATGCACTTGGAGACATCGATGAGCTTGGCCACCTCGCCGCTGTGCGTTTCGCGCGCACTGGGAGCAGGCGTCGTCGTGGCCGAGCGACGCTTGATATCGAGAGACATGGTTGATGACATCAGCTGCTCCTTAAACCTTTTCCACCTTCACGAGGAAGGTCTTGGATTCCGGGGTAAGGCTGTTGCCATCGCCCACCGATGCCGTCAGGTTGTTGGCCATGTAGCCCTTGCGGCCCGTCGACGAGAAGCCCCAGTGAATGGGCACGCCCACGTGGTGGATGGTCTTGCCATCGATCTTCATGGGCTTGATGCGCTTGGTCACCACGGCGGCGGCCTTGACGAAGCCGCGCTTGGAGCTGACCTTCACATGCTGGCCGGTCTCGATGCCCAGTTCCTTGGCCAGCGCCTCGCCGATTTCCACGAACTGCTCGGGCTGAACGATGTTGTTCAGCTGAACGTGCTTGGTCCAGTAGTGGAAGTGCTCGGTCAGGCGGTACGTCGTGCCCACGTGCGGGAACTCGCTGGGCGAGCCCGCCGAATCCTTGACGGAGTCGAAGATGCGCGTGGCCGGGTTGATGACCGCCAGCTTGTTGTCGGGGTACATGGGGTTGTATCCCAGCGGGTTGTCAAAGGCCTCGTAGTGGGTGGGGAACGGTCCCTCGTTCATGCCCTTGCGGGCGAAGAAGCGCGCCACGCCCTCGGGGTTCATGATGAACGGATCGGTGGTCTCCGGCGGCATGGTCGGGCCCATGTCAGGCACGTCGGCACCGCCCCAGGCCTTGCCGTTCCAGCGGATCAGCGTGCGCTTGGGATCGAACGGCTGGCCGTTGCGGTCGCAGGAGGCGCGGTTGTAGAGCACGCGGCGGTTGGCCGGCCAGGCCCAGGCCCAGTTCAGCGTGTTGCCTATGCCCGTGGGGTCGCTGTTGTCGCGCCGGGCCATCTGGTTGCCGGACGAGGTCCAGCAGCCGGCCCAGATCCAGCAGCCGCCCATCGTCGTGCCGTCGTCGCGCATCTCGCCGAAGCCGGCCAGCTGCTCGCCGGCCTTGCGGATGAGCTTGGTCGGGTCCTTGGGGTCGAACAGGTCCACCAGCGCGCGGCCGTTGTACTCCTTGGCGATCTCTTCCGAGGTCGGATGATCGGCATGGGCATAGGGCCACCACAGCTTGGTGATCGGCTCGGGGAACTTGCCGCCGTCCTTCTCATAGGCCTGCTTCAGGCGCAGGTGCAGGGCCGACATGATGGCGATGTCGGTCTTGGCCTCGCCGGGGGGCTCGGCCGCCTTCCAGTGCCACTGCAGCACGCGCGAGGAACTGACGACGGCGCCGTCTTCCTCGGCAAAGCAGGTCGTGGGCAGGCGGAACACCTCGGTCTGGATCGATGCCGGATCCACGTCGTTGAACTCGCCGTGGTTCTGCCAGAACTCTGATGTCTCGGTGACCAGCGGGTCCATGATCACCAGGAACTTCAGCTTCTTGAGGCCTTCGCGCACATTGTTGCTGTTCGCAAGGGCCGCCAGCGGGTTGAAGCCCTGGGCGATGTAGCCGTTGATCTTGCCCTGCGCCATCAGGTCGAACACCTGCAGCATGTCGTACTGCCTGTCCAGCTTGGGCAGGTAGTTGAAGGCCCAGTTGTTCTCGGCCGTGGCCGCCGGTCCCCACCAGGCCTTCATCAGGCTCACGTGGAACTTGGGCGTGTTCGACCAGTAGTTCATCTGGCCCGGGCGCATGGCCTTGGGCGTGCGCGCGTCGATGTACTTCTGGTAGTCCTGCTCGCCTTCGTTGGGCAGCGTCAGGTAGCCGGGCAGCGAGGCCGACAGGATGCCCAGGTCCGTCAGGCCCTGGATGTTGGAGTGCCCGCGCAGCGCGTTCATGCCGCCGCCGGCCACGCCGATATTGCCCAGCAGCAGCTGGACCATGGCGCCCGTGCGCAGGATCTGCGCGCCCGTGGTGTGCTGTGTCCAGCCCAGTGCGTACAGGATGGTCGCGACGCGACCCGGCACGGCGGTCGATGCCAGCTTCTCGCACACGTGCAGGAATTTTTCCTTGGGCGTGCCGCAGGCGCTCTCCACCTTCTCGGGCGTGTAGCTGGCGTAGTGGCGCTTGAGCCATTGGTACACGCAGCGCGGATGCTGCAGGCTGGCGTCCACCTTCACGTAGCCGTCGGCGTCGAGCTCATAGTCCCAGCTGGACTTGTCGTATTTGCGTGTCTGCGGGTCGTAGCCCGAGAAGATGCCTTCGTCGAACGCAAACTCCTCCTTCACGATGTACGAGAAGTCGGTGTAGTTCCTCACGTATTCGTGATGGATCTTGTCGTTCGTCAGCAGATAGTTGATCACGCCACCCAGGAACACGATGTCCGAGCCCGACCGGATGGGGGCGTAGAAATCGGCCACGGAGGCGGAGCGGTTGAAGCGCGGATCGACCACCATGAAGTGCGCACCGTTGTGCTCCTTCGCTTCGGTCACCCACTTGAAACCGCAGGGATGTGCTTCAGCGGCATTGCCGCCCATGATCAGGATAACGTCCGCGTTCTTGATGTCGACCCAATGGTTCGTCATCGCTCCACGGCCAAACGTCGGGGCAAGACCTGCCACCGTCGGGCCGTGTCAGACACGTGCTTGGTTATCGAGTGCGAGCAGGCCCCAGGAACGGGCAACCTTGTGTGTGACGTAACCGGCTTCGTTGCTGGAGGCCGAGGCGGCCAGCATGCCGGTGGTCAGCCAGCGGTTCACCGTCTGGCCCTTGTCGTTTTGCTCGACGAAGTTCGCGTCGCGATCGTCCTTGAGCAGCTTGGTGATGCGCGTCAGCGCCTCGTCCCAGGACATGCGCTTCCACTCGTTGGAGCCGGGGGCGCGGTACTCGGGGTACTTCAGGCGGTGCGGGCTGTGGACGAAGTCCAGCAGCGAGGCGCCCTTGGGGCACAGCGTGCCGCGGTTGACGGGGTGGTCCGGATCGCCCTCGACGTGGATCACCGACAGCTTGGCGTTCTTGGCGCCGTCGCTCAGCGAATACATCAGGATGCCGCAACCTACCGAGCAGTAGGTACAGGTCTGGCGGGTGACCGTGGTGGCGGCCAGCTTGAACTGGCGCACTTCAGCCAGGGCGGCAGTGGGCGAGAAGCCCATCAACGCCAGGCTGGATCCGGCCAGAGTCGAACCAGTCACTTTCATGAACTGGCGTCTGGAGAATTGGACCATGTGGGGTACCTTCTAATAGAAATTGACGCTTGTAAGCAAATTCTACGAGTGCACCCCGGAATCAATCCGGGAAATAACCCTTAATCCTGAGTCGGCCTGTGCGGCATTCGCGCGCAAGCTCCACGCCAGGCCTTGCTGCGCGGGGCTCGCCGGGGCGCCGCCCGGCGGGATCATCAGTTGAAATGATTATCTGGATTCAGGGCTTCGGACATTTTGTTTTATATCAATCCGCCATTCATTGAATGGATGAATGAGCTCGATGAATCCAGGCTATTGCGCGAATGCGATCCATTTGCACCCATTGAATGCCTGGAAATGGATTTCCGGCCCCGTCCAGAGGGAGGGGCCGGAGCAGGCTCAGCGTGCCGGCGGGCGCGGATCGTGCGGTGCTTGCTTGAGGTCCATATCATCCGATGTCTGATATTCAGCATGCGCCAAACCTGCCTGGGCAAGTTGGCGGCGCTTTTCCTCATCCTGCACTTGCATGCGCGAGAACATGTCCCAGATCGCCATGAACAGGGCCGCGATCACGGGGCCTATCACAAAACCCGTCAGTCCGAAGAGAGCCATGCCGCCCAGCGTCGAGATCAGCACGATGTAGTCGGGCATCTTCGTGTCCTTGCCCACCAGCAAGGGGCGCAGCACGTTGTCCACCAGGCCGATCACCAGCACGCCGTAGGCGATCAGGATCAGGCCCTTGCCCATGGCACCGGTAGCCAGGAAGTAGATGGCCACCGGTGCCCAGATCAGGCCGGCGCCCACGGCAGGCAGCAGCGACAGGAAGGCCATCACCACGCCCCACAGCACGGGCCCCTGGATGCCCAGAATCCAGAAGATCAGCCCGCCCAGCGCGCCCTGTGCGGCCGCCACGGCCAGGTTCCCCTTGACGGTGGCGCGGATCACGGTGGTGAACTTGCTCGACAGTTCGGCCTTGTGGTCGGCCTGCAGCGGAATGGCCATGCGGATGCGCTGGGTCAGGTCACGGCCGTCGCGCAGCAGGAAGAACAGCAGGTACAGCATCACGCAAAAGCCCACCAGGAAGCCGAACGTGTTCTGGCCTATGCCCAGCGCCTTGGTGGCCGCCAGCTTGGAGGCCTGCATGGCGATGCTGGACAGCTTGTCCTGCAGCTCGGCCAGCGAACCCAGGTGCAACCTCTCCAGCCAGGGTGTGACCCAGGAGGGCAGGGCGTCCATGATCTGTTGCAGATAGGTGCCCGCGTCCAGGTTGCCGCTGTTGACGCGCTCATAGATCAACGAGGCCTCGCGCACCAGGGAGGCGCCGATCAGCGCCAGCGGCAGGATGGCCACGACCAGGCACAGCAGCAGGGTGGACAGGGCGGCGAGATTGGTGCGCCGGGGCATGCGTGCCAGCAGGCGCCGGTGCAGCGGCGAGAACAGGATGGCCAGGGCGACGCCCCAGAAGATGGCCCCCATGAATTCCCAGAGCACGGCACCGAAGCCGATGGTCGCCGCGATCAGCAGCAGCATGAAAGTGCGTTTGTGTAAGGGCAGCAGGTTCATCTGTCGGTCCGTTCGGAATATGCGCCAATGTACGCGACTGCGGGAACTCCCGGAGGGTCCAGGTAATCGCTTGGTAACTGCCCTGCTGCGATGTTTGAACGGTGGCACAATGGCGGTCGCAACCAGGCCCTTCCCCAGCCACAGTCGCATCCGCCAATCGGTACAGCCGTGTCGCGGAAGGTTCCACAAACCAGCTAATGCCTCCTTCAGGGAGGCTGAGGTCAGCGCAATATGAGCGATCAGACGTCGGTCTACCAAGCCTACCAAGGCAATACCTACCTCTTCGGCGGCAATGCCCCCTACGTCGAAGAAATGTACGAGAACTACCTGGCCAACCCCGGTAGCGTGCCGGATTCCTGGCGCGAGTACTTTGATGCACTGCAACATGTGCCAGCAGTCGACGGCACGGACTCCAAGGACGTCCCGCACCAGCCCGTCATCAACGCTTTCGCCGAGCGCGCCAAGCAAGGCGGCACCAAGGTGGTCGTGGCCTCCGGCGCCGACTCCGAGCTGGGCCGCAAGCGCACCGCCGTCCAGCAACTGATCGCCGCCTACCGCAACGTCGGCGCACGCTGGGCCGATCTCGATCCCCTCAAGCGCACCGAGCGCCCCGAAATTCCCGAGCTGGAGCCGTCGTTCTACGGCTTCACCGATGCCGACCAGGAAACGGTGTTCAACACGAGCAACACCTTCTTCGGCAAGGAAAGCATGTCGCTGCGCGAGCTGATGAACGCTCTGCGCGAGACCTACTGTGGCACGATCGGCTCCGAGTACATGTATGCCACCGACCAGACGCAAAAGCGCTGGTGGCAGCAAAAGCTGGAAACCAGCCGTACCAAGCCCAGCTTTGACGCCAACCAGAAAAAGCGCATCCTCGACCGCCTGACGGCTGCCGAAGGCCTGGAACGCTACCTGCACACCAAGTACGTCGGCCAAAAGCGCTTCTCGCTGGAAGGTGGCGAAAGCTTCATCGTCGCCATGGACGAGCTGATCAACGCTGCCGGCCAGAAGGGCGTGCAGGAAGTCGTGATCGGCATGGCCCACCGCGGCCGCCTGAACGTGCTGGTCAACACCCTGGGCAAGATGCCCAAGGACCTGTTCGCCGAGTTCGACCACACTGCCCCCGAAGACCTGCCCGCAGGTGACGTGAAGTACCACCAGGGCTTCAGTTCCGACGTGTCCACCGCAGGCGGCCCCGTCCACCTGTCGCTGGCCTTCAACCCCTCGCACCTGGAAATCGTCAACCCCGTGGTCGAAGGCTCGGTGCGTTCGCGCATGGACCGCCGCGACGACCCGCATGGCAAGCAGGTGCTGCCCGTGCTGGTGCACGGCGATGCCGCCTTTGCCGGCCAGGGCGTGAACCAGGAAACCCTGGCGCTGGCCCAGACCCGTGGCTACACCACGGGCGGCACGGTGCACATCATCATCAACAACCAGATCGGCTTCACCACCTCCGATCCGCGCGACACCCGCTCCACCCTGTACTGCACCGACATCGTCAAGATGATCGAGTCGCCCGTGCTGCACGTGAACGGTGACGATCCGGAAGCCGTGGCCCTGGCCGTGCAGCTGGCCTTGGAATTCCGCATGGAGTTTGCCAAGGACGTGGTCGTGGACATCGTCTGCTTCCGCAAGCTGGGCCACAATGAGCAGGACACGCCTGCCCTGACCCAGCCGCTGATGTACAAGAAGATCGGCGCCCACCCCGGCACCCGCAAGCTGTACGCCGACAAGCTGGCCACGCAAGGCCTGGGTGAGACGCTGGGCGACGACATGGCCAAGGCCTACCGTGCCGCCATGGACGAAGGCCGCCACACCGTGGACCCGGTGCTGACGAACTTCAAGAGCAAGTACGCCGTGGACTGGAGCCCGTTCCTGGGCAAGACCTGGACCGACGCCGGCGACACCGCCATCCCGCTGACCGAATGGAAGCGCCTGGCCGAACGCATCACCACCATCCCCGAGACCGTGACCCCGCACGCGCTGGTCAAGAAGGTCTATGACGACCGCGCAGCCATGGGCCGCGGCGATGTCAACGTGGACTGGGGCATGGGCGAGCACATGGCCTTCGCATCGCTGGTCGCATCGGGCTACCCCGTGCGCCTGTCGGGCGAGGACTGCGGCCGCGGCACCTTCACCCACCGCCACTCGGTCATCCATGACCAAAAGCGTGAAAAGTGGAGCGAAGGCACCTACATCCCGCTGCAGAACGTTGCCGACAGCCAGGCTCCGTTCACCGTCATCGACTCCATCCTGTCCGAAGAGGCCGTGCTGGGCTTCGAGTACGGCTACGCGTCGAACGATCCCAACACCCTGGTGATCTGGGAAGCCCAGTTCGGCGACTTCGCCAACGGCGCCCAGGTGGTGATCGACCAGTTCATCGCCTCCGGTGAGGTCAAGTGGGGCCGCATCAACGGCCTGACGCTGATGCTGCCGCACGGCTATGAAGGCCAGGGCCCCGAGCACAGCTCGGCACGCCTGGAGCGCTTCATGCAGCTGGCCGCCGACGCCAACATGCAGATCGTGCAGCCCACCACGGCCAGCCAGATCTTCCACGTGCTGCGTCGCCAGATGGTGCGCCCGCTGCGCAAGCCGCTGGTCATCATGACGCCCAAGTCGCTGCTGCGTAACAAGGATGCGACCTCGCCGCTGTCCGAGTTCACCAGCGGTGGTTTCCAGACCGTGATCCCCGAGCAGGACGAAGCCGTCGTGAAGAACGCGGCCAAGGTCAAGCGCGTGATCGCATGCTCGGGCAAGGTCTACTACGACCTGGTCAAGAAGCGCGCCGAGAAGGAAAGCAAGGACGTCGCCATCATCCGCGTCGAACAGCTGTACCCCTTCCCGCACAAGGCCTTCGCCGCTGAACTCAAGAAGTTCGGCAACGCCACCGAGATCGTCTGGTGCCAGGACGAGCCGCAGAACCAGGGCGCCTGGTTCTTCGTGCAGCACTACATCCACGAGAACATGCTCGATGGCCAGAAGCTGGGCTACTCCGGCCGCGCTGCCTCGGCATCGCCCGCCGTGGGTTACGCACACCTGCACCAGGAGCAGCAAAAGGCCCTGGTGGAAGGCGCGTTCTCCAAGCTCAAGGGTTTTGTCCTGAACAAGTAAGGCAGCCCCCACCCGCTACGTATCAGTACAGAACACTTTTGGAAAGAATCACAAATGGCTATCGTTGAAGTCAAAGTTCCCCAGCTGTCCGAGTCCATCGCTGAGGCCACCATGCTGACCTGGAAGAAGAAGGCCGGCGAAGCGGTTGCAATCGATGAGATCCTCATCGAAATCGAAACCGACAAGGTCGTGCTCGAAGTGCCCGCACCCGCCGCTGGCGTGCTGGCCGAGATCGTGCAAGGTGACGGCGCCACCGTGGTGGCCGAGCAGCTGATCGCCAAGATCGACACCGAAGGCGTGGCCGGCGTGGCCGCTGCCGCTCCTGCCGCAGCCGCCGCTCCCGCTGCCGCAGCGCCTGCTGCTGCTCCCGCCGTTGCTGCTGCCACTGGCGGCAGCAAGGGCGATGTCGCCATGCCCGCCGCTGCCAAGCTGCTGGCCGAGAACAACCTGTCGGCCGCCAACGTGGCTGGCTCCGGCAAGGATGGCCGCGTGACCAAGGGCGACGCCCTGGCCGCCGTCAAGGGCGGCGTGCAGTCCACGGCTGCCGTCATCCCCACCGGCGTGCCCACCAAGGCGCTGCCCCAGGTGTCGGCTCCCGCTGCCAAGGAAGACCTCAGCGGCCGTCCCGAGCAGCGCGTGCCCATGAGCCGCCTGCGTGCCCGCGTGGCCGAGCGCCTTCTGCAGTCGCAGTCCACCAACGCCATCCTGACCACGTTCAACGAAGTGAACATGGCCCCGGTGATGGATCTGCGCAAGAAGTTCCAGGACGCCTTCACCAAGGAACACGGCACCAAGCTGGGCTTCATGTCCTTCTTCGTCAAGGCGGCAGTGCACGCCCTGAAGAAGTACCCCGTGCTCAATGCTTCCGTGGACGGCAACGACATCGTCTACCACGGCTACTTCGACATCGGTATCGCCGTGGGTTCGCCCCGTGGCCTGGTGGTGCCCATCCTGCGCAATGCAGACCAGATGAGCTTCGCCGACATCGAAAAGAAGATTGCCGAATTCGGCAAGAAGGCTGCCGAAGGCAAGCTGGGCATTGAAGAAATGACCGGCGGCACCTTCTCCATCTCCAACGGCGGCACCTTCGGCTCGATGATGTCCACCCCCATCATCAACCCGCCCCAGTCGGCCATCCTGGGCGTGCACGCCACCAAGGACCGCGCCATGGTCGAGAACGGCCAGGTCGTGGTCCGCCCGATGAACTATCTGGCCATGTCCTATGACCACCGCATCATCGACGGCCGCGAAGCCGTGCTGGGCCTGGTGGCAATGAAGGACGCGCTGGAAGATCCTTCGCGCCTGCTGTTCGACCTGTAATTCCACAGGGTTCGACACGACGAAAACCCACCCTTGGCCGCGCGCCCTGCGGTGGGTTTTTTCATGCATCACAGACAAGAGATTCCTGAAATGAGCAAGCAATTCGACGTCATCGTCATCGGCGCGGGCCCTGGTGGCTACATCGCCGCCATCCGTGCCGCACAACTGGGCTTCAACGTGGCCTGTATCGACGAGTGGAAGAACGCCGCTGGCGGCGCCGCTCCGGGCGGCACCTGCACCAACGTGGGCTGCATTCCCTCCAAGGCCCTGCTGCAGTCGTCCGAGCACTTCGAGCACGCCAATCTGCACTTTGCCGACCATGGCATCTCCACCGGCAAGGTCGAGATGGACGTGGCCAAGATGATCGCCCGCAAGGATGCGGTCGTGAAGCAGAACAACGACGGCATCCTGTACCTGTTCAAGAAGAACAAGGTCACCTTCTTCCACGGCCGTGGCTCGTTCGTCAAGGCGGTCGAGGGCGGCTACGAGATCAAGGTTGCCGGCAAGGAAGAGGAAGTGCTGACGGGCAAGCAGATCGTGGTCGCCACGGGCTCCAGCGCCCGCGCGCTGCCCGGCGTGCCCTTCGATGAAGAGAACATCCTGTCCAACGACGGCGCCCTGCGCCTGGGCAAGGCCCCCAAGAAGCTGGCCCTGATCGGCGCCGGCGTGATCGGCCTGGAAATGGGTTCGGTCTGGCGCCGCCTGGGCACGGAAGTGGTCGTGCTCGAAGGCATGGACAAGTTCCTGTCTGCCGTGGACGAGCAGATCGCCAAGGAAGCCAAGAAGGCGTTCGACAAGCAGGGCCTGAAGATCGAGCTGGGCGTGAAGATCGGCGAAATCAAGAGCGGCAAGAAGGGCGTGTCCATCGCCTACACCAACGCCAAGGGTGAAGCCCAGGCGCTGGAGGCCGACAAGCTGATCATCTCCATCGGCCGCACCGCCAACACGGCCGGCCTCAATGCCGAGGCCGTGGGCCTGGCTCTGGACGAGCGCGGCTGCGTCGTGGTCGATGACGACTGCAAGACCAGCCTGCCCGGCGTCTGGGCCGTGGGCGACGTGGTGCGCGGCCCGATGCTGGCGCACAAGGCCGAGGAAGAGGCCGTGGCCGTGGCCGAGCGCATTGCCGGCCAGCATGGCCATGTGAACTTCGGCACCATTCCCTGGGTGATCTACACCAGCCCCGAAATCGCCTGGGTGGGCCGCACCGAGCAGCAACTGAAGGAGCAGGGCGTCAAGTACAAGGCTGGCACCTTCCCCTTCCTGGCCAACGGCCGTGCGCGCGCCCTGGGCGACACCACGGGCATGGTCAAGTTCCTGGCCGATGCCGAGACCGACGAGATCCTGGGCGTGCACATGGTCGGCCCCATGGTCTCGGAACTGATCTCCGAAGCCGTGGTCGCCATGGAGTTCAAGGCATCGAGCGAAGACATCGCCCGCATCTGCCATGCCCACCCCTCGCTGTCCGAGGCCACCAAGGAAGCGGCACTGGCCGTCGACAAGCGCACTTTGAATTTCTGAGTGCCAGGCTAGCCATCTAGCCCAAGCCAAAGACCTGAAAGCGCTTGCCCTGCAAGCGTTTTCAGCTTCTGAATACATAGCAAATGGTTGATGCTGCATGAGCGTTTCAGTGCGAGAGGCCTACGAGGCCGAACTGGTAGCCAAGGGCTTTCACAGTGATCCTGCGCAGTTGCGCGCCGTCGAGGCGCTGCAGCGCTGTGCCGACGACTGGGCGGTCTACCGCCAGCGCCGCTCCAACGCCTTCAAGAAGCTCATCAACCATCCCGAGATTCCCCGCGGCGTCTACATGTACGGCGGGGTGGGGCGCGGCAAGAGCTTTCTCATGGACTGCTTCTTCAACGCCGTGCCGCTCAGGCGCAAGGTGCGCCTGCATTTCCACGAATTCATGCGCGAGGTCCACCGCGAGCTCGCCGTACTGCAGGGCACGCAGAACCCGCTGGACGTGCTGGGTGCGCGCATCTCCAAGAAGTACAAGCTGATCTGCTTCGACGAATTCCACGTGGCCGACATCACGGACGCGATGATCCTGCACCGGCTGCTGGTCTCGCTGTTCGCCAACGGCGTGGGCTTTGTCACCACCTCCAACTTCAAGCCCGACGAGCTGTATCCGGGCGGCCTGCACCGCGACCGCATCCTGCCGGCCATCGACCTGCTCAACGAGCGCATGGAAGTCGTCAACGTGGACAACGGCACGGACTACCGCCGCCGCACGCTGGAAAACGCCCGGCTCTATCACACGCCCCTGGGTGCAGAGGCCGATGCGGCCATGACCGAAACCTTCGACAAGCTGGCCGAAGTCAAGGACGAAGACCCCGTGCTGCACATCGAGGCGCGCGAGATCCGTGCGCGCCGCCGCGCCGGTGGCGTGGTCTGGTTCGACTTCCGCGAGCTGTGCGGCGGCCCGCGCTCGCAGAACGACTACCTGGAGATCGCAAGCCAGTTCCACACCGTGCTGCTGTCCGACGTGCCCTATATGCCGGTCAACATGGCATCGCCCGCGCGTCGCTTCACCTGGCTGGTGGACGTGCTGTACGACCGCAGGGTCAAGCTGGTCATCTCGGCTGCCGTGCCGCCCGAGCAGCTTTACACTGAGGGCCCGCTGGCCCATGAGTTCCCCCGTACCGTATCGCGCTTGAACGAGATGCAGTCCAAGGAATTCCTGGCGCTGGAGCGCCGTGTGGTGGATACCAGCCTGACCTGAGGCCGTTCGCAGCCACTGGCGTCGTTTGCCGGACCTGTACATGTTGAAACTGCCTACCTCTGCTTTCGCCCTTGTGAAGAAACTGCCCGCTCCCCTGAGCGCTGCGCTGGCCTGCCTTGTGCTGGCCGGCCCGGCCATGGCCGCGGAGGCTGGCGCAGATAGCGATGCCGATGCGCGGCAGGAACGCGCCCAGGCTGCAAAGCAGGTCCAGGCCGAGCGCAAGGCCGCACGCGCCGAGATCGCGGCCCAGCGTGCCGTCATCGACAGGCGGCGCACGGCCCTGGAGTCCGAGTGCTACCAGCGCTTTGCCGTGGAAGACTGCCTCAGGCAGGCGCGCGAAGAGGCTCGTGAGCAGGACAAGCCGCTGCGCGAACGCGAGCTGCAGATCAACGACGAGGAGCGCAAGGAGCGCGCCGCCCAGCGCCTTGAGGATATCGAGGCCAAGAAGGCGCAGAAGGCCGCCTCGTCCATGCAAGCCAAGGAGCGGCCACCGGCCGCCCAGCGCGACACCCAGGCCATCAGGGCCCAGCGTGCCCAGGACGCACAGCAGCGCGCAGCCCAGCAGGCCAGCCACCAGCGTGATCGCCAGGCGCAGATCGAACAGCGCCAGTCTGCGCAGGAGCAGGAGCGGCGAACTGCCGCCCGCGCCCAGTTCGAGGCCAAGCAAAAAGAGGCTGCCGAGCGCAAGGCCCGCGCCGCCGATGCCGCCCGCGAGCGCGGCCCGCAGGCAGCGCCACTGCCCGCGCCTCCCGCGCCTGCGGCGCCCTGAGTCCGGGTGGTCAGGCCGTCACCGGCTCCAGTGCCTCGAGCTTGAGCACCACCAGCGACAGGTTGTCACCACCGCCCTGGGCGCGCACGCGTGCCTTGTCGATCAGGAATTCCGTGGCCTCGCGCGGCGTGAGCGCGTTGAGCACGGTGCCCAGTTCCTCCGCCGTGTAGTAGTGCCAGACGCCGTCGCTGCAGGCCATGAGCGTGGTGCCCGGGTACACGTGCTCGATCACGTGGTGGCTCATGGGCGGCTCGGCCTCGGTGCCCAGGCAGCCCAGCAGGATGTTGGACTTGGGGTGCACATGGGCCTCGAATTCGGTGAGTTCTCCCCTGTCCACCAGGGACTGGACGTAGGAGTGGTCCTTGGTGCGGTAGACCATGGTCGCGCCCTGGTAGTGGTAGATGCGCGAATCGCCCGAATGCACCCAGTGGCAGCGGCCCTGGGGCAGCAGCACGAAGGCGGCAATGGTGCTGTGCGGCTCCTGCTCGGCCGAGATGGCCGTCAGCCGGATCACCATGTGCGACTCGTGGACGATGCTCTCCAGCAGCGCCGTGCAGTCCTCCTTGCCCGGCTCGAAGCGCTCGAACAGCTGGCGCGCCGTGAGCATGACCTGGTCGGAGGCCTTGCGCCCGCCACTGCGCCCGCCCATGCCGTCGGCCAGCACGCCCAGCAGGCAGCCGTGTACATAGGGGTGGGCCATGAGCATCACCTGGTCTTGCTGGTATTGCCTGTCACCGCGATGGATGCCTGTGGCGGCTTGGAGTCGGTACGCTGGCTGCATGGTCTCTGGTTTGGTGGGCTCTTGGGGCGGTGGATGGGCACACCAATGTCATGGCGCATATTATCGGAGCACCGTCCCCGGCGCCGGCCCGCCGCACCCCGGCGGCGCTCTCTTTTTCAACAAACGGACCAGCCCTTTGCATTCCCTGACCGCTGCCGTGCAGGCGGCCTTCGCGCCGCAAGGCCTGCTGTCGCGCGCCGAGGCGCTGTTCCTGCCGCGTGAGGGGCAGACCCGCATGGCCCTGGCCGTGGCCCAGGCCATCGAGCAGCGCCAGACCCTGGTGGTCGAGGCCGGCACGGGCGTGGGCAAGACCTATGCCTATTTGGTGCCGGCCCTGCTCAGTGGCCAGCGCGTGCTGGTGTCCACGGCCACGCGCGCGCTGCAGGATCAGCTGTATGCCCGCGATCTGCCGCGCCTCGTTGCCGCGTTGGGCATGCCGCTGCGCATGGCGCGCCTCAAGGGCCGCAGCGCCTACCTGTGCATGGAGCGGCTGGAGCGTGTGCGCCAGGGCCGCACGGCGCCGCAGGACCCGCAGGTGCTGCGCAGCGTGGCCCTGGTCGAGCGATGGGCACGCACCACGCGTACGGGCGACCTGGGCGAGCTGCCCGCGCTGGACGAGCGCTCGCCCGCGCTGCCCCTGGTCACTTCCACACGCGACAACTGCCTGGGTTCCGACTGCCCGCATTGGCAGGACTGCCATGTCAACGTGGCCCGCCGCGCTGCGCTGGAGGCCGATGTGGTGGTCATCAACCACCACCTCATGTTTGCCGACCTGGATGTGCGCGAGTCGGGCGTGGCCCAGTTGCTGCCCAGCGTGGGCGTGGTCGTGGTGGACGAGGCCCACCAGCTCAACGACACCGGCGTGCAGTTCGCGGGCCAGAGCCTGTCGGGCCAGCAACTGACGGGCTATGCCCGCGATGTGCTGCGCGCCGGCCAGGAACTGGCGCGCGGCATGGCCGACTGGATGCAGCTTTCGGCACGTGTGGAGCAGGCCTTGCGCGAGCTGCGACTGGCGGCAGGCAAGCCCCCGGCGGGCGGGCGCCTGCCCTGGCAGGGCGTGACGCCGCAGGGGCTGGACGCGCATCGCTGGCGCACCGCCCTGGTCACACTGGGGCGCAGCCTGCGGGCACTGCTGGAGCCGCTGGTGCAACTGCAGGTCAGCGACCCCGAACTGCGCAGGCTGTTCGAGCGCGGCAACGAGCTGCTGCGGCGCCTGGCCACCTTTGCCGCCGCCGCCGTGCAGGACACGGTGCGCTGGCTGGAGCTGGGCAGCCAGCAGATGCGCATGCTGGAGTCTCCGCTGACCATTGCGCACATCATGCGCACGCGGCTGCTGGGGTTGACGCAGGAGCAGGAGGGATCGGAAGACCAGGAGCGAGAGGATGCACAGCCCGAGCCCGAGGCACAAGAACAGGAAGAAGGCGCGCCCGCGCCCGTTCCCGAAGCTGCAGGCCTGCCTCGGCAGCCATCGGGCACCGCGTGGATCTTCACCTCGGCCACGCTGGGTGACGACGAGCGCCTGAGCTGGTTCACCGAGCCCTGCGGCCTGCGCGAGGCCCAGGTGCTGCGCGTGGACAGTCCCTTTGACTATGCGCGGCAGGCAGCGCTTTACGTGCCCCGGCCCTTTGCCCAGGCCGGCAGTGCCACGCACAGCACCGAGGTGGCGCGCCTGGCGCTGGATGCCGCCCAGCGCCTGGGCGGGCGCACGCTGGTGCTGACGACCACGCTGCGGGCGCTGCATGCCATAGGCGATGCGCTGCAGCAGTCGCTGGGGCTGTTTGGTGAACTGGATGTGCTGGTCCAGGGGCAGGCGCCCAAGCTGGCCTTGATCGAGCGCTTTATCGCGGCCGGAGAAGGCAGGGAAGGCACGCAAGGCGGGGAAGGCACGGGGGCGAGCCCGGGGCGGGGCTGCATTCTCGTGGCCTCGGCCACTTTCTGGGAGGGGGTGGACCTGCCGGGCGATGCGCTGCAGCTGGTGGTCATCGACAAGCTGCCGTTTCCTCCGCCCGACGATCCGCTGGTCGAGGCGCGTTCGCGCAGCCTGGAATCCGTGGGGCGTCAGGCCTTTGCCGACTACATGCTGCCCGAGGCCGCCATGGCGCTCAAGCAGGGCGCCGGCCGCCTGATCCGGCGCGAGACGGATCGCGGCGTACTCGTGGTCTGTGATTCCCGGTTGGCCACCATGGGTTACGGGCGGCGGCTGCGTGCCGCGCTGCCGCCCATGCGGACCCTGGTGGACGAGGCGGCCTTTGTTCAGGCCCTGCAGGCGCTGGCGCAGCCTGCGCCGCAGATCACCACAGCTTCCACCACGACTTCTGCTTTGCCGTGAGGTCCTGGTCGGACTCCTGGCCGTAGGAGGCGGTCAGCACGCGTTGCGCGTCGTCGCGCAACTGAGTCATGCCCAGGGCGTCGTATGAATTCACCAGGATCTGCATGGCCTCGCGCACGGCGGGCACGCCCTGGTAGTCCTTGACGGCCGTCTGCGCGCGCGCGATGGCGGCCACGTAGGCGCCGCGTCCGTAGTAGTAGCGGGCCACATGCACTTCGTACTGCGCCAGCGAGTTGACGATGTACTGCATGCGCAGCCGCGAATCCTCGGCGTAGCGCGACTCGGGAAAGCGCGTCACCAGCTCGCGGAAGGACTCGAACGAGTCCTTGGCGGCCTTCTGGTCACGCTCGGACAGATCCTGGCGCGACAGCCAGGAGAACATGCCCAGGTTGTCATTGAAGTTGACCAGGCCCTTCAGGTAGAGGGCGTAGTCGGTGGCGGGGCTGGCCGGATGCAGCTTCAGGAAGCGGTCCAGCGTGGCGGTGGCCTGGATCTTGTCGCCGCTCTTGTACTGGGCATAGGCCTTGTCGAGCTGGGCCTGCTGGGCCAGGGGCGTGCCGGCGGCACGGCCTTCGAGCTTCTCGAACAGCGGAACGGCCTTGTCGAACGCGCCGGAGGCGGCTTCGTCGCGGGCCTCGGTATAGATGCGGTCCGGGGTCCACTTGGCAGTAGGGTCTTGCTGCGTACTGGAGCAGGCTGTCAGAACGCCTGCGACCAGCATGGCGGGAACGATGGACAGGGGAATACGCTGCATGGTGGACGTTTCTCGGGCAATCGAAGGGCGGTGAGAGGGTTGGCGGGCAGGGACGCGGGCCGCGCTGAGGGGCCGCACAAAGCGTGATTTTCCCGCAACCGGGCCGAAGCATTGTAACGGCCTGCGATGCCCGCCCCGCAGGCGGGGGCGGCGGCAAAGGCATGGCCGTGAACGGGTCCCGGCCTTGCGGAGCTTTCTACAATGGCGCCCATATGTTTGTCCATTTGCGCCTGCACACCGAATTCTCCGTCGTGGACGGAACCAACCGCATCAATGCCGTCGTCAAGGCCGCCGCCGAGGATGGGCAGGTCGCACTGGCCGTCACAGACTTCAACAATCTGTTTGGCGGCGTCAAGTTCTACCGCGAAGGGCGGGCCAAGGGCGTCAAGCCCGTGCTGGGCGCGGAAATCCAGATCGAAGGCGAGAACGGTGCCGCCGTCTCGCGCATCATCGTGCTGGTGCAAAGCCCGCTGGGCTACCACAACCTGTCCGAACTGCTGGCCCGTGGCTGGACCCGCAACGTGGTCAAGGGCCAGGCCGTGCACACCTGGGCCTGGCTGCAGGAGCTGGGCGAGGGGCTGATCGTGCTGGCCGGTGCCCAGGCCGGCCCCGTGGGCCAGGCGCTGATGCGCGGCGACGAGGCCGGCGCAGCAGCCGTCGCCCAGCGGCTGGCGAGCATGTTCCCGCACCGCTTCTTCATCGAATTGCAGCGCGCAGGCCGGCCTGACGACGAAGCCCATGTGCTGGCCGCCGTGCAGCTGGCCGATCGCCTGAACCTGCCCGTGGTCGCCACGCACCCCATACAGTTCTTCGGCCCCGACGACTACGAAGCGCACGAGGCGCGCGTGTGCATCGCCGAGGGTGAGATCCTGGCCAACCCCAAGCGCGTGCGCCGCTTCACGCGCGACCAGCATTTCAAGACCGCCGCGCAGATGCAGGCGCTGTTCGCCGACATTCCCAGCGCCATTGCCAACACCGTGGAAATCGCGCGCCGCTGCAGCCTGACCCTGGTGCTGGGCAAGCCGCAGCTGCCCAATTTCCCCGTGCCTGACGGCATGACCATGGACGAGTTCTTCCGCAGCGAATCCTTCAACGGCCTGGAAGACCGCCTGACCCATCTGTATCCCGATCCCGCCAAGCGCGAGGCGCAGCGCCCGCGCTACGTGGAACGGCTGGAGTTCGAGATCGGCACCATCCTCAAGATGGGCTTTCCGGGCTACTTCCTCATCGTGGGCGACTTCATCAAGTGGGCCAAGCTCAACGGCTGCCCCGTGGGGCCGGGCCGCGGATCGGGCGCGGGCTCGCTGGTGGCCTACGTGCTCAAGATCACCGACCTGGACCCGCTGGAATACAACCTGCTGTTCGAGCGCTTCCTGAACCCCGAGCGCGTGTCCATGCCCGACTTCGACGTGGACTTCTGCCAGGCCAACCGCGACCGCGTCATCGACTATGTGAAGCAGCTCTATGGCCGCGACGCCGTCAGCCAGATCGCCACCTTCGGCACCATGGCCGCGCGCGCGGCCATCCGCGACGTGGGCCGCGTGCTGGACATGAGCTACACCTTCTGCGACGGCATCTCCAAGCTCATTCCCAACAAGCCGGGCCTGCACGTCACGCTCAAATACCCGCCCAATCCGAAGAAGGAGGGCGACAAGTACACCTACGCCATCGAGGCCGAGCCCATGCTGGCCGAGCGCATCGAAAAAGAAGAAGACGTCAAGACCCTGATCGAAATGGCCCAGAAGCTCGAAGGCATGACTCGCAACATCGGCATGCACGCGGGCGGCGTGGTGATCGCTCCGGGCAAGCTGGCCGACTTCTGCCCGCTGTACCAGCAGCCGGGTAGCGACTCGGCCGTGGCCATGTACGACAAGGATGATGTGGAGGCCGTGGGCCTGGTGAAGTTCGACTTTCTGGGCCTGGCCACGCTGACCATCCTGGAGATCGCGCGCGAGTTCATCATCAAGCGCCACAAGGGCCAGGAGAACTTCGCCTTCGAGAACATCCCGCTGGACGATGCGCGGACCTACCAGCTGTTTTCCGAGGGCAAGACCGAAGCCGTGTTCCAGTTTGAATCGCGCGGCATGCAGGGCATGCTGCGCGACGCCAAGCCCAGCCGCCTGGAAGACCTGATCGCACTGAACGCGCTGTACCGCCCGGGCCCCATGGACCTGATCCCCAGCTTCGTCGCGCGCAAGCACGGCAAGGAAGTGGTGGAGTACCCGCACCCGCTGGTCGAGCAGGTGCTGGCCGAGACCTACGGCATCATGGTCTACCAGGAGCAGGTGATGCAGACCGCCCAGGTGCTGGGCGGCTACTCGCTGGGCGGCGCCGACCTCTTGCGGCGGGCCATGGGCAAGAAGAAGGTCGAGGAAATGGTCATGCACCGCGGGATCTTCCGCGAGGGCGCGGCCAAGCAGGGCATCAGCGAGGAAAAGGCCGACGAGGTCTTCGACCTGATGGAGAAGTTCGCGGGCTACGGCTTCAACAAGTCGCACGCCGCCGCCTACTCGCTGCTGGCCTACCACACGGCCTGGCTCAAGGTGCACTACACGGCCGAGTTCTACTGCGGGAACATGACCGTGGAAATGGACAACACCGACAAGCTCAAGGTGTTGTACGAAGACGCGCTCAAGATGGGCATCAGCTTCGAGCCGCCGGACGTCAACCGCGGCGTGTACCGATTCGAGCCCGTCACCGACAAGGTCATCCGCTACGGCCTGGGCGCCATCAAGGGCACGGGCCAGCAGGCCATCGAGGCCATCGTTGCGGCGCGTGAAGGCCGCGGCGTGGGGCCGCGCGGCGCCGACAAGGGACCTTTCAAGAGCCTGGCCGACTTCTGCGTGCGCGTGGACCGCACGCGCCTGAACAAGCGCACGCTGGAGGCCCTGATCAAGGGCGGCGCCTTCGACGCCATCGAGCTCAACCGGGCGTCGCTGGTGGCCTCCATCGACCATGCCTTCGAGTTCGGCAACAAGACGCTGGCCAACGCCAACCAGGGCGGCCTGTTCGACATGATGGGCGATGACGCCGTGGGCTCCAGCACCCAGGAGCCGCCCCTGGTCGAGGCACTGCCCTGGGGCGTGAAGGAGCGGCTGACCCAGGAAAAGACGGCGGTGGGCTTCTACCTCTCGGGCCACCTGTTCGACGAGGTCGAGAAAGAGGTGCGCCGCTTCGTGCGCACGCCCCTGGCCGAGCTGCGCGACAGCCGCGAGCCCCAGACGCTGGCCGGCATCATCAGCGACTTCCGCGCCATCAACGGCCAGCGCGGGCGGCTGGGCCTGTTCAAGATCGACGATGGCTCGGGCGTGATCGAGGCCTCGGTGGACGAGAACACGCTCAACACCTACCGCGAACTGCTCAAGGACGATGAATTCGTCGTCATCACCGGGCGCCTGCAGCTGGACCATTTCAGCGGCGGCCTGCGCATGAAGGCCCAGCAGCTGTGGAATCTGGCAGACGCGCGCTGCCGCTTTGCGCGCTATCTGCAGGTCAGCGTGGGCGAGAAGATGCCTGACGTGCTTGGCCTGCTGCGCCAGTTCCCCGCCGTGGTGGAGCAGGGCGAGCACGGCGAGCTGCAGCGCGGCATGAAAGTGCGCCTGGGCCTGGTCTGCGAGGACGAGCGCGGCTCGGCCAGCTGCGAGCTGGCGCTGGGCGATGCCAGCCGCTTCTATCCCAGCGATGCGGCCCTGGCGGCCTGGTACGCCCAGGCCGGCAGTGCACAGGTCAAGGTGGTCTACGAATAACCCGCAAGGTGGCACAGCGCCTGATGGCGGCGAGCAGGCACTGCTTTGGTGCGTGCTTGCCGGCCCGGGCGGGCGCCGCGCTTGAATTCTTCAGGCATGCCTCGCATATCCCTTCCGGAAAACAGTGGCTCCGATGGCTAGAATGATTTTCATGGCAACCCAACCCCCTTCGATCCCTCCTGCCATCCCTACAGTGCGGCCCGTGTCCGACGATGACGGCGCCGTGGTGCTGGAGCGGCGACGCCAGCGCGTCCAGCCGCCGCAGATGTACCAGGTCGTGATGCTCAACGATGACTTCACGCCCATGGAATTCGTCATCATCGTCCTGCAGGAACTCTTCGGCAAGGACCGCGAAACGGCCACCCAGATCATGCTCAAGATCCATCTGGATGGCCGCGGCGTCTGCGGCGTGTACTCGCGCGACGTGGCGGCCACCAAGGTCGAACAGGTGCTGCAGGCGGCCCAGAAGGCAGGCCATCCGTTGCAGGCGATGTTCGAGCCTGTTGAATAAACCCGGGCCGCCCTGATTTATGGTTGCAGTCAATAATCCCCAGCAAGCGAAAAGGAGTCATCAATGATCGCCCAGGAACTGGAAGTCAGCTTGCACATGGCCTTTGTCGAAGCGCGCCAGCAGCGCCACGAGTTCATCACCGTGGAACACCTGCTGCTGGCCCTGCTGGACAACCCCAGTGCAGCGGAAGTGCTGCGCGCCTGCTCAGCCAACATCGATGACCTGCGCTCGGCCCTGTCCAACTTCATCAAGGACAACACGCCCCAGGTGGCAGGCTCCGATGAGGTGGACACACAGCCCACGCTGGGTTTCCAGCGTGTGATTCAGCGCGCCATCATGCATGTGCAATCCACCGGCAACGGCAAGAAGGAAGTCACGGGCGCCAACGTGCTCGTGGCCATCTTCGGCGAGAAGGATTCGCACGCCGTCTACTACCTGCACCAGCAGGGCGTGACGCGTCTGGACGTGGTCAATTTCATTGCCCACGGCATCAAGAAGGGCGAACCGCCCGAGCCCGCCAAGGCCGAAAACCCTGCCGAGTCCGAAGAGGGCGCCGGTGGCGAGCGCAACGAAAAGGCTTCGCCCCTGGAGCAGTTCACGCTGAACCTCAACCAGGCGGCCAAGGACGGCAAGATCGATCCGCTGATCGGGCGCGACTACGAGGTCGAGCGCACCATCCAGATCCTGTGCCGCCGCCGCAAGAACAACCCGCTGCTGGTCGGCGAGGCCGGCGTGGGCAAGACGGCGATCGCCGAAGGCCTGGCCTGGCGCATCACCGAGGGCAAGGTGCCCGAGGTGCTGACCGAAGCCGTGGTCTATTCGCTGGACATGGGCGCGCTGCTGGCCGGCACCAAGTACCGTGGTGATTTCGAGCAGCGCCTCAAGGGTGTGCTCAAGTCGCTCAAGGACCGGCCCAACGCCATCCTGTTCATCGACGAAATCCACACGCTGATCGGCGCGGGCGCCGCTTCGGGCGGCACGCTGGACGCGTCCAATCTGCTCAAGCCGGCGCTGTCCAGCGGCCAGCTCAAGTGCATCGGCGCGACCACCTTCACCGAGTACCGCGGCATCTTCGAAAAGGATGCGGCGCTGTCGCGGCGTTTCCAGAAGGTCGACGTGGTCGAGCCCACCGTGGCCGAGACCGTGGACATCCTCAAGGGCCTGAAGTCGCGCTTCGAGGAACACCACAGCGTGCAGTACGCCGCTGCCGCCCTGCAGGCTGCGGCCGAGCTGTCGGCCAAGTACATCAATGACCGCCACCTGCCCGACAAGGCCATCGACGTGATCGATGAGGCCGGTGCCGCGCAGCGCATCATTCCGGTGGAGCAGCGCAAGCAGACCATCGACAAGGCCGAGATCGAGGCCATCGTGGCCAAGATCGCGCGCATTCCGCCTGCCAACGTGTCCAACGACGACCGCAGCAAGCTGCAGACGCTGGAGCGCGACCTCAAGAGCGTGGTCTTCGGCCAGGACAAGGCGCTGGAAGCGCTGGCCTCCTCGGTCAAGATGGCGCGCTCGGGCCTGGGCAAGCCGGACAAGCCGATCGGCTCCTTCCTGTTCTCCGGCCCCACGGGCGTGGGCAAGACGGAAGCGGCCAAGCAGCTGGCCTACATCCTGGGCGTGGACCTGATCCGCTTCGACATGTCGGAGTACATGGAGCGCCACGCCGTCAGCCGCCTGATCGGCGCGCCTCCGGGCTATGTGGGCTTTGACCAGGGCGGTCTGCTGACCGAGGCCGTGACCAAGAAGCCGCATTCGGTGCTGCTGCTCGACGAAATCGAGAAGGCGCATCCGGACATCTTCAACGTGCTGCTGCAGGTCATGGACCACGGCACGCTGACGGACAACAACGGGCGCAAGGCCGACTTCCGCAACGTGATCCTCATCATGACCACGAACGCGGGTGCCGAGACCATCAACAAGGCCTCGATCGGCTTCACCAACCCGCGCCAGGCCGGCGACGAAATGGGCGACATCAAGCGCCTGTTCACGCCGGAGTTCCGCAACCGTCTGGACGCCATCGTCAGCTTCAAGCCGCTGGACGAGCAGGTCATCCTGCGCGTGGTCGACAAGTTCCTGCTGCAACTGGAGCAGCAACTGGCCGAAAAGCGCGTGGAGGTCACCTTCACCGATGCGCTGCGCAAGCACCTGGCCAAGAAGGGCTTCGATCCGCTCATGGGTGCTCGCCCCATGCAGCGCCTGATCCAGGACACCATCCGGCGCTCGCTGGCCGACGAGCTGCTGTTCGGGCAACTGGTCGACGGTGGCCGCCTGGAAGTGGACTGGGTGGCCGACGCCGACGATGCCGACAAGGGCGAAGTCAAGCTCGACATCACGCCCCAGCCCAAGCAGGACCCGGCGTCCGAGCCGGCCGAGCCCAAAGAGGCCACCGCCGACTGATGTGCATCGCCTGATGCCCATCGCGCAAGCCGACAGCCCCCCGGGCTGCCGGCTTTTTCTTTGATCCGCCCGAAGGAGTCTTTGTGGAGTGGCTTCGTCAGTACCTGACCCATGAGAATGCGCTGCTGCTGCTGTCGGTGACCTGGTCGGTCTATGTGGTGATCGTCGCGGTGTGGATCCTTCTGCAGCGCAGCGCGCCCGTGGCCACGCTGAGCTGGCTTCTGTCCATGGCGGCGATTCCCGTGGGCGGGTTGGCCATTTACTACTTCTTCGGCCCGCAGCGGCTCAAGCGCCAGCGCATCAAGCGGCTGCGTGCGCGCAAGACATCGCGTGTGCGAACAGGCGTGCAGCGCCTGCGCGAGCGCATGCCGGGCAGCTCGGAGCGACTGCACCAGGTCGCGCGGCTGGTGGCGGCCACCAGCGACTTTCCCGTCAGCACGGCCGCCGACCTGCGGCTGCTGGTGGGCGGCGCTGCCACCTTCGACGCCATCATCGAGGCGGTGAACGCGGCGCGCCACCACATCCACCTGGAGTACTACATCTTCGAGCCGGACCAGACCGGCACGGCCCTGCGCGACCTGCTGATACAGCGGGCCCGCGCAGGCATACAGGTGCGCCTGCTGGTGGATGCCCTGGGTTCCAAGAAGCTGGGGCGGCGCTTTCTGCAGCCGCTGGAGGATGCGGGCGCCGAGGTCGCGCTGTTCCATGGCACCAAGATCGGCCGGCGGCTGCGCCCGGTCATCAACTTCCGTACCCACCGCAAGATCCTGGTGTGCGACGGCAAGGTGGGCTTCACGGGCGGCGTCAACGTGACCGACGAAGAGAACGCGCGTGTCATGCCCGATGCCTACCACGACGTGCACCTGCGCCTGGAGGGCGCCATCGTCAACTGGCTGCAGACCGTGTTCCTCGAAGACTGGGCCTATGCGCTGGAAAAGGACCCCAAGAACGAGCCCGCCGACATCGACCTGCTGCTGCCGGATGCTCCCGAGGGCCCGCTGCCCGTGCAGATCATCACCTCGGGCCCCGACAACGGCCTGCAGGCCATCTACCGCGCCCATCTGGCGGCCATCAACGCGGCCCAGGAACGTGTCTGGCTGACCACGCCGTATTTCGTGCCGACGGAGGCCGCGCTGGCAGCGCTCACCAATGCCTCGCTGCGCGGTGTCGATGTGCAGCTGCTGGTGCCGCGTCGCTCCGATTCGGCCCTGGTCACGGCGGCTGCGCGCTCCTACTACGACGAGCTGATCCGCTGCGGCGTGCGCGTCTACGAGTACAAGGCACGCATGCTGCACTCCAAGACCCTGGTGGTGGACGACAACATCGCCATCATCGGCACGGCCAACTTCGACTACCGCAGCTTCTTCCTGAACTACGAGGTCTGCGCCATCGCCTACGGGCCTGCGCTCAACGGCGATCTGGCCAAGCAGTTCGAGGCCGATCTGGAGCAGGCCCAGCGCGTGCACTTCAAGCGCGACCTGGGCTTTGCGCTGCGCCTGTTCGACTCGGGCGCGCGGCTGTGTTCGCCCCTGTTGTGAGGGCCGGTGGCCCGTTTTTCGCAGGCATACTCGCCCGATGGCCCATACCTTCTTCTGGCACGACTACGAGACCTTCGGCGCCCAGCCGCGCTATGACCGGCCCGCGCAATTCGCGGGCATCCGCACGGATGCGGAACTCAATGAAATCGGCGAACCCGTCATGTGGTACTGCCAGCCGGCAGGCGACTACCTGCCCGATCCGCAGTCCTGCCTGATCACCGGCATCACCCCCCAGCAATGCCTGGAGCAGGGCATGCCCGAGGCCCAGTTCGCCGCCCGCATCGAGGCAGAACTGGCCCAGGCAGGCACCGTGGGCGTGGGCTACAACACCATACGTTTTGACGACGAGATCACGCGCTTCATGTTCTGGCGCAACCTCATCGACCCCTATGCGCGCGAATGGCAAAACGGCTGCGGGCGCTGGGACCTGCTCGACGTGGTGCGCATGGTCTATGCGCTGCGCCCCGAAGGCATTGTCTGGCCGAAAAAGGAGGATGGATCCCCAAGCTTCAAGCTCGAGGACCTGGCCCGCGCCAACGGCCTTCTGCACGAGAAGGCGCACGATGCGCTGTCCGATGTGCGCGCCACCATCGGGCTGGCGCGGCTGATCCGCAAGGTCCAG
The DNA here is from genome assembly GCF_016428765.1 of Delftia sp. ASV31. Taxonomy (NCBI): domain Bacteria; kingdom Pseudomonadati; phylum Pseudomonadota; class Betaproteobacteria; order Burkholderiales; family Comamonadaceae; genus Delftia; species Delftia sp. ASV31. Next base: position 7,563 of record NZ_JAELTK010000069.1, on the reverse strand, counting down.
CCCAGATTGTTCGACTTCGCCTTCTCGCTGCACAAGAAGGACCGCGTGCTGCAGGAAATGGGCCTGCCGGCCGAGCCGGCGCATGCACGGCCCTTCCTGCACGTCAGCGGCATGATCCGGCCCGAGCGCGGCTGCATCGCCGTCATGTGGCCGCTGGCCACGCACCCCACCAACAAGAACGAGATCATCTGCTGGGATCTGGCGCAGGACCCGTCCGAGCTGGCCTCCATCGACGTGGACACGCTGCGCCTGCGCCTGTTCTCGCGCGCGGCCGACCTGCCCGAGGGCGTGCAGCGCCTGCCCATCAAGAGCATCCACGTCAACAAGTCGCCCATGGTGGTCGGCAGCCTCAAGACGCTGAGCCCGGCCATGGCCGCGCAATGGGGCATCGATGTGGAGCAGTGCATGGGCCACGCGGCCATTGCACGTGACCTGCCCGACATGAGCGCGCTGTGGCGTGCCGTTCACCAGCGCCCTGCGCAGGAGGGGCTGGATGCCGACCAGGACCTGTATGGCGGCTTTGTGGGCAACGAGGACCGGCGCCGTCTCAACCACCTGCGCAGCCTGTCTGCGCAGGAGCTGGCGCTGGACCGCACGGGCTTCGACGATGCCCGCCTGACCGAACTGCTGTTCCGCTACCGCGCCCGCAACTTCCCCGCCAGCCTGAACCCTGCCGAGCGCCAGCGCTGGCTGCAGCACTGCGCGGCCTGCCTGATCGAAGGCAAGGGCGGCGCACGCACGGCCGAGCAGATGTTTGCCATGGTCGATCAGCTATCGGAAACCGCCGACGAGCGCGGCGAGGAGATCCTGGGGGCGCTGTATGACTATGCCGAGGCGATCATTCCGGAACTTTAGTCGCCCTGAGTCGCTGCGCGGCCTCTCCCGAGAGATGCGACACCCTCGCGGCGGGGCGAGGCGGGTGGCGTAGGCCCTTGCTCGGTGTTCCTCGCCTTGGGCCGCGTCGGCTTAAGGCGCAGCGCCCATTTGTGCCTTTAGCCAAAGAATTTGTAGCAGACCACGATGGCCGCCACCACGCCGGCCAGTTCGGCGATGAGGGCGCAGGGCACGGCGTGACGGGCGCGCTGTATGCCCACGGCGCCGAAGTAGACGGCCAGGACGTAGAAAGTGGTTTCGGTGCTGCCCTGGATGGTGGCGGCCACCAGGGCGGCGAAGCTGTCCACGCCCTGGGTCTGCATGGTCTCGATCAGCATGGCGCGCGCCGCGCTGCCCGAGAAGGGTTTGACCAGGGCCGTGGGCAGGGCGTCCACGAAGCGGGCGTCCATGCCCAGGGCATCGACCACCCAGCGTATGCCCGACAGCGCATACTCCAGCGCACCCGATGCGCGGAACACGCCCACGGCGCAGAGCATGGCCACCAGGTAGGGCAGCAGGCCCTTGGCCACGTCAAAGCCTTCCTTGGCGCCTTCGATGAAGCTGTCGTAGACCGCGACCTTGCGCCAGGCGCCCAGGGTGACGAACAGCACGATCAGGGCAAACAGCGTCAGGTTGCCCAGCAGCGATGACAGCTGCGCCAGCGCGGCCGCCGACAGCGTGGCCAGAAAGGCCATGAAGCCCGCCAGCGCCAGGCCCAGCGGCAGCAGGTAGCCCAGCACCACGGGGCTCCACAGCGGCAGCCTCTGCACGGCGGCCACGGCCAGCAGGCCGACCAGGGTCGAGGCCGAGGTGGCCAGCAAGATCGGCAGAAAGACCAGGGTGGGATCGGGCGCGCCCTGCTGCATGCGGTACATGAAGATGGTCACGGGCAGCAAGGTCAGCGACGACGCATTGAGCACCAGGAACAGGATCTGCGCATTGGTGGCGGTGTCGGGCCGGGGATTGAGTTCCTGCAGCGAGCGCATGGCCTTCAGGCCCATGGGCGTGGCCGCGTTGTCCAGTCCCAGCCCGTTGGCCGCGAAGTTCAGCGTGATCAGGCCCAGGGCCGGATGGCCGCGCGGCACCTCGGGCATGAGCCTGGCGAACAACGGGCCCAGCACGCGGGCCAGCCACTCCACCACGCCGGCCTTCTCTGCGATGCGCAGAAAGCCCAGCCACAGCGTCAGCGTGCCGAACAGCAGCACCATGACCTCGACCGACAGCCTGGCCATGGCAAACAGCGCCTGCACCATGGCCGAGAAAATCCCGACCTGACCGCCGACCAGCCATTGCGCCAGCGCAGCCACGGCCGCCACCAGAAAAAAGCCCAGCCACAAGGCATTCAGCATGGATTCCCTTCCCTCACGAGGCAATTGCAAGCCGCCATTGTGGGGCCAGCCGCAGGGCTTACGGGCCAGGGCGGCAGGGCATTGACAGGGCTCCGTTATCCTCGCGGCCCCGTGGTCCGAGGACCGCACCATTGCTGCAAAGGATTCCATGCCCCAGGTGATAGGACAGGTGAGCGTCGCCGTGCGCGACTATGACGAGGCGCTGCGCTTTTATGTGGGTGCGCTGGGCTTCGTGCTGAGCGAGGACACCGCCCTGTTCGAGGGCAAGCGCTGGGTCACCGTGCCCCCCGGTGGCGGCGGTGTGCGCCTGCTGCTGGCCCGCGCCACGAATGAGGAACAGGCCGCGCGCGTGGGCAACCAGACGGGCGGGCGCGTGTTCCTGTTCCTGCAGACCGACGACTGCCTGCGCGACTTCGAGGCCTACCGCTCGCGCGGCGTGCGCTTTGTGCAGGACCCCCAGCGCAAGCCCCACGGCACCGTGGCCGTGTTCGAAGACCTCTACGGCAATCTGTGGGATCTCATCGAGCCGCATCCGGCGCGTTGAGGGCCGAAGGCGCGCTGCTTCAGCGGCTGGCCACGATGAACAGCCTGGGGAAGGGCAGCAGCACCGTGCCATCGTCCAGCGCGGGGTAGGCCTGGGAGATGGCCTGCAGATACGCTGCGTAGAAGCCGGCCTTTTGCTCCTCGTCCAGCGGCGCGACGAAGGGACGCAGCGCCGAACCCTTGAACCACTCAACCACCGCGGCATGGCCGCCCGCCAGCGGGTGGAAGTAGGTGGTGCGCCAGACATCGACGTTGCTGCAGTGCGGGCGAAGCAGGGCGTAGTAGAAGTCCGCGCTGTGCCGTGCGGGGTGGCGCACATCGCCAATCGTGGCGGCCCAGGGGCCGCTGGCGGCCACTTCGCGCGCCAGCCGGTGGGCCGGTTCTTCCAGGTTGTCCGGCGTCTGCACGGCCAGGCTGCCACCGGGTGCCAGGTGGCTGACAAGGCGCGGGTAAAGCTGCTGGTGGTCGGGCAGCCACTGCAGCGAGGCATTGGCCAGGATCACGTCCTGCGGCTGGTCGGGCTGCCAGGTGGCGATGTCGGCCAGGGAGAAGGCCGTGCCCGGCAGCCGCTTGCGTGCGGCATCCAGCATGTCCTCGGAATTGTCCAGTCCCGTCACGGAGGCCCCGGGGAAGCGCTGGGCCAGGACCTCGGTGGAGTTGCCGGGGCCGCAGCCCAGGTCCACGGCCAGCCGCACGGCGCGGCCAGGCAGATCGGGAATGGCGGCCACCAGGTCGCGCACGGGGCGCGTGCGCTCCTGCTCGAACGTTGTGTACTGCTTTGCGGACCAGGTCATCGTGTTGCCTTTCAGGTAGGTGTGTTTGTGGGGCGCGAGCGTAAATCCGTCCATCCATGATTGCAAATGCCACAATTGAAGTCTTCCCATACCTTGAAAGTATTGACGTGCCCGAGCTTCGCCAACTGCGCGCCTTTGTCGCCATCGCCGAGGAAGGCCACATCACCCGCGCGGCCGAGCGGCTGGGCATGCAGCAGCCGCCGCTGACGCGGTTGCTGCAGGGCCTGGAACACGAATTGGGCGTGGAGCTGGTGCAGCGCCTGCCGCGCGGCGTTCGGCCCACGGCGGCGGGGCTGGCGCTGCTGGAAGAGTCCAAGGCGCTGCTGGAGCGCTGTGACGTGCTGGCCGAGGTGGTGCGCCGCGCCGCCCGGGGCGAGACGGGCCGGCTGGCCGTGGGCTTTACCAGTTCGGCCGCGCTGCATCCCTTTGTCCCCGGCGTGCTGCGCATGTTCCGCCAGCAGGTGCCCGGCGTGGCCGTGGCGCTGGAGGAGGCGGGTACGGGTGAACTCATGGATGCACTGCTGCACGAGCGGCTGGACGCGGCCTTTGTGCGCTCGCCCCTGCATGGCAGCCAGGGGCTGCAGGCCGTGCCGATTCTGGAGGAGCCCATGCTGCTGGCCCTGCCGGCAGGGCATGCGCTGGCACGCCCATTGCGCCGGCCCGTGCCTTTGCCGCAGCTCGCCTCGGAGGATTTCGTGCTGTACCGGCGCAGGGTAGGGCAGGGCCTGTACGACGCCATTCTCAGGGCCTGCCTGGAGGCGGGTTTCAGTCCGCGCGTGGTGCAGGAGGCGCCGCGCATGACGGCCACGCTGAGCCTGGTCTCGGCAGGGCTGGGGCTGTCCATCGTGCCGGCCTCCATGCAGCGCCTGCGCAGCGACGGCATTGTCTACCGTGCGCTGTCCCAGTGCCCCGGGTTGGCCGCTCCCCTGCATCTGGCCACGCGCGTGGGCGATGCGTCGGCCGTGCTGCGCAGGTTCCAGGACCTGGTTGCCACGGCGGCCGTGGCGGAGTCCTGACGGCGCGGGCTACGGTGTCCTGTTTGCTGCGCGTGCGGCAGCGCGCGGGCCGCCGCGCTGCTTGACCACGGTGCGTGCGCAGTCCACCAGCCTGTGGATCAGCGGCAGCCGTGCCGACGAGCGCAGCCACATCACGCCAAAGCGCCGCGACTGTGATTCCTCGGGCAGGGCCAGGCGCACCACGCCCTGGCCATCGGGCAGGTTAAGTGCCGTGTCGGGCACCAGCGAAACGCCGAGGCCGCGCTCCACCATCATGGCAATGGCCACCAGCGAGCTCAGTTCAAAGCGCTCCTGCGGCGCAATCTGCGCGGCGCGCAGGTAGCGCTCCACCATTTGCCCGCCGCCGAGGCTGCGGTCATAGCGGATCAGCGGCTGGGTGCGCAGCAGCGTGTGCGGGTCCAGGTGCGCCAGCTGGTGCGGCACCAGCAGCACCAGCGGCTCCTCGCGCAGCAGTGTCCAGTCGAAGGTCTTGGCCAGGGCGAAGGAGGGGTGCAGGCAGACGGCGGCATCCAGCTCGCCCTGCTGCACGGCCTGGTACAGCTCGCGCGTGGTGGCCGAGCGCAGGAAGACCTTGGTCTGCGGGCACTTCTTCACAAAGCCCGCCAGGATGTCGGGCAGCAGGCTGTGCAGGGCCGTGTTGATGGTGCCTATCACCAGCTCGCCGTCGGCGCCCTCGTGGTTGACATGGGTTTTGGCGTTGGCCAGCTCGCGCAGCAGCAGCGGGGCCGATTGCGACAGCCGGTGGCCGGCTGGCGTGGGCAGCACGGTGCGGCCTGCGCGGGCCAGCAGGGGGGCGTCGAACTCGCGCTCCAGGGTGCGGATCTGCTGGGCCACGGCGGCGGCCGTGATGTTCAGGCGCCGCGCGGCCTCGGCCATGGAGCCGGTCTCGACCACGAGCAGGAAGCTGTGCAGGTAGCTGGTTTCCATAAACAAAGAATTTGTGTGGTTTGAACAAATATTACCTGTGTTTCTCTTGGCTTTCTGCCGCCCACAATGCGGTGCATGAGAAGCAAACTGTTTGTTCCCGCATCGCGTCCCGAGCTGTTCGCCAAGGCCCTGGCCGGCGACGCCGACGCACTGTCCTTCGACCTGGAGGACGCGGTGGCCGAGGCCCGCAAGGACGAGGCGCGCGGCCTGCTGCGCAGCTTCCTGCTCAGCCCTGAAAGCCGGGGCCATGGCAAGACGCTGATCGTGCGCGTCAACGCCATGGATACGCCGCATTTCGGCGCCGACATCGCCGAGATGGTGCGCGACGGCGTGCACCTCATCAACCTGCCCAAGCCCGAGACCGTGCAGCAGGTGCGCGAGGCCGCACAGCGCATTGCCGAGGCGGCAGATGCCAACGGCGTGGTCCAGGCGCCTGGCCTGCTGCTCAACATCGAAACACCCCGCGCCCTGCGCTGCGCTGCCGAACTGGCCAGCGCCCATGCCAGCGTGGCCGGCCTGCAGATGGGGCTGGGCGATCTGTTCGAGCCCTTTGGCGTGAACCGGCGCGAGCCCGCCGCCATTGCCCAGGCGCTGTTTGCCGTGCGCATGGCCGCCGCCGAGGCCGGCGTCTACGCCTACGACGGCGCCTTTGCCGACATCCGCGACAGCGAGGGCTTCAGCGCCGAGGCCCGCCTGTCGCGCGGCCTGGGCTTTCTGGGCAAGACCTGCATACACCCCAGCCAGATCGCCCTGGCCAATGCGGTCTACCAGCCCACCGAGCAGGAAATCGGGCACGCCCTGAAGGTGGTGGAGGCGGCCCGCCAGGCAGATGCCAACGCCCTGGGCGCCTATGTGGTGGACGGGAAGATGGTGGACAAGCCCTTCGTGCTGCGTGCCCAGGCCATCGTGGCTGCGGCGCATGCACAGGGGCTGCTGGTGGCCTGAATAGGGCTCTGGCATTCCGGTGTACGGCGTCCTGCATGCCGGGCACCACAACGACAAGAAACAGTACAGGAGACAAAGACATGAGCATTTCCCATTGCCGCGCGCGGCGCAGGCTGGTGGCGCTGGCCGCCGCCACAACGGTGGCCACTCTGGCCGGCCTGGCTTCGCCGGGATTGATGGCGCAGGGCGCCTTCCCGTCCAAGGCCATCACCATGGTGGTTCCCTATCCGCCGGGAGGCTCCAACGACGTGTTCGCACGCCAGGTGGCCAAGGAAATGGGCGATCTGCTCAAGCAGACCGTGATCGTGGACAACCGGCCCGGCGCCAGCGGCAACACCGGCACGGCCTCGGTGGCCAAGGCGACGGCGGACGGCTACACGCTGGTGGCGGTCTCGTCCAGCATGACCACGAATGCTGCGGTACAGGCCAAGATGCCCTTCGATCCCGTCAAGGACCTGGCGCCGGTGGCCATGTTTGCCAAGGGCCCGCTGGTGGTGGCCGTGAACAACGAATTCCCGGCCAGGACGCCGCAGGATCTGGTGCGCGCCATCAAGGCCAGCCCGGGCCAGTTCAACTACGCCACCTCGGGCACCGGCAGCATCAACCACTTCGCGACCGAAATGATGCGCTCCATGGTGCCGGGCATGGACATCATGCATGTGCCCTACAAGGGCCAGGGTCCGGCCGTGACCGACGTGATCGGCAACCAGGTGCAGATGCTGGTCTCCAGCGGCCCCTCCATCCTGCCCATGGTGCGCAACGGCAAGCTGCGCGCCATCGGCATCACCAGCCTCAAGCCCAGCCCCATTGCGCCCGACCTGACGCCCATGGCAACGGCCATCCCGGGCTACGAATTCGATCTGTGGTGGGGGCTGCTGGCGCCTGCGGGCACGCCCGCCGACATCGTGGACCGCCTCAACCAGGCCGTGAACCAAGTGCTGGCCAAGCCGACCATCCAGGCCAGCTTCCTGCGCGAAGGCGCCATTGCCAACCCCGTGACGCCGCAGCAGTTCGCGCAGGTGATCCGCAGCGACGTGGCGCGCTGGAAGCAGCTCGCCAAGGACCGCAATATCCAGGCCGATTGAACCCGGCCGCTGGCGGGAGGCGCCCCAGGCC
>NZ_JAELTK010000068.1:0-34549 GCF_016428765.1 Delftia sp. ASV31 | reverse complement strand
GGCCTGGTCGTCGGGGTAGAGGCTGACGCCCAGGCTGGCGGTCACGGACAGCACCCGGTCCTGCACGGGCACGGGACGGCTGGCCGCCTCCAGCACCCGGTCGAGGATGGTGGCGCAGTGCTCGGCCGAGCCGATGTGCGACAGCAGCAGCACGAATTCGTCGCCGCCGAGCCGGGCCAGCGTGTCCTCGGAGCGCAGCACGCTCTTGAGGTGGGCGGCCACGCCCACCAGTAGCGCATCGCCCGCAGCCGCGCCGTGCAGGTCGTTGATTTCCTTGAAGCCGTCCAGGTCCAGGAAGCACACGGCCAGGGAGCGACCCTCGCGCGCCGTGCGCAGCATGGCCTGGTTGAGCCGGTCGATCAGCAGGCGGCGGTTGGGCAGGCCGGTGAGCAGGTCGTAGTGGGTGACGCGCTCGAGCTCGGCCTCGTGGGCCTTGATGTGGCTGATATCGGTGAAGACGCCGATGTAGTGCTCGATCTCGCCACCGGCGCCCTGCGCGGCGGAGATGGACAGCATCTCGGCGAAGATCTCGCCCGTCTTGCGGCGGTTCCAGATCTCGCCGTGCCAGAAGCCGTCGCGCTCGATGCAGGCCCAGATCTGCCGGTAGAACTCCGGGCCGTGCAGGCCCGAGGACAGCACGCGCGGTGTCTTGCCGATCACGTCCTCGGACGCATAACCGGTGATGCGGGTGAAGGCCGGGTTGACACGCGTGATGCGCCGCCCCGGATCGACCACCATGATGCCCTGGTGGCTGCTGTCGAACACCACGGCGGCCTGGGCCAGCTCGCGCTCGAAGCGCTTGCGCTCGGTGATGTCCCGGGAGATGCCGAACAGGCCCGCGATGTGGCCTGCGGTGTTGCGCACCGGGCCCTTGGTGACCAGGAGGTCCAGCGTCCTGCCCGGCTCCACCGTCAGCTGCTCCTCATGCGTGGCCACCTCCTGGCGCAGCACAGCCTGGTCCTTCCTGCGGATGGCGCTGGCGATGCCGAAGGGAAAGAGCGCGAAGTCGTCCTTGCCCACGATGTCTTCGGCCTGCCGGCCCACCAGGCTGGCGGCGGCCCGGTTGACCAGCAGGTAGCGCCCGCGCAGGTCCTTCACGAAGACGGCGTCCGAGGTGCCGGAGATCACCGAGTCCAGCAGCTGCCGCTGCATGTTGGCCTTGCGCAGCGAGCGCTGCAGCGTCTCGGCCAGCACGCTCACGGCCAGGCCGTTGACGGCCACCACGCCCCACTGCGCCCAGTCGCGCACGTCCACGCCGTCGGTCTGGTCCAGGCTGTAGGCCGCAAAGGCCGTGGCCAGCAGGCCCGGCCCCAGGCCGCCGATCAGCGCACTGACCAGCACGGGCAGCATGAACAGCAGCAGCAGCGACCGTTCGCCGAAATGGCTGGCCAGCGTGCTGCTGGCAGCCAGCACGGCCAGGCTCATGGCCAGGGAAAACAGATACGAGGCCCAGACCGGAAAACGGCGCGGCCCCATTTCCTGCGCAATGGCCGAGGCGCCGCTGTCCTGCGCAGCCGGCACCGAGCACAGCGCGAAGAACAGCAGGAAGTCGGTCGCCAGGACAAAGAACAGTCCCTTGCCCACCGAGAGCCAGCCGATGTCCGCGCTGCCCGCCAGTGCGAACAACAGCTTGTCGGACAGGATGATCCAGGCGAACGCCAGCAACCCGTAGCTCACCGTGATCAGTCCGATAAATCGGCGTCTTGCTGATTTGGCCATTTCAGCGTGGCACCCCTGTGATGTGTACTGCTGGCAAGGAACAGGCCCGACGCCCGTGGGCGGCCGCCACGGGCACGAGAGCGTGAAGATGGCGGAATTATTGCCAATTCCGGCCCCCGGCCGTGTCGTCATTCATCGAGAAAATCAATGGACTCCGGCCGTTGCATGGCCATTGCCCGGGCTGCGGCCCGGCCGCATCAGTCGATGCCGTGGCGCCGGGGCTGCTGCTCGGTGCGGGCGGCCTCGCCATGCAGCCAGGCCAGGAAGGCGGCCACGGCGGGCCGGTGGGCGTTGCGCGTGGGATAGACGGCAAAGTGCGCCTTGACGCGCAGGGCCTGCTCCATGCCGAAGGGCGCGACCAGCCGGCCATCGGCGATGTGGCCGCCCGCGTTCATGGCGCTTTCCAGCGCCACGCCCAGGCCCTGGGTGGCCGCGTCCAGCGACATCTGGGCGCGGTCGAAGCGCACGGCAAAGCGCTCGGGCGCACGCAAGGGGGTGAAGGCCAGGAACCAGTCCGACCACTGGACGATGCTGACGTTGCTCTGGATCAGCGGCACATGCAGCAGCTGCTGCACGCGCGCCAGGCCATGCTCGGCCACGAAGGCGGGGCTGGCCAGGGGCAGCACGCGCTCTTCGAACAGCGGCTCCACCTCCAGGTCCGGCCACTGCGCAATGCCGTAGCGGATGTCGATGTCGGCCTGGCCCAGCGCGAAGTCGCTGTGCGAGTGCGCGGCCGACAGGTTCAGCGCAATGTGCGGGCAGGCCCGCGCAAAGTCCCGCAGCCGGGGCATGAGCCAGAGGCTGGCGATGCTGGGCGCGCAGTGCACGTAGAGGCTGTTGCTCATGCTGTGGCGCAGGTCCTCGGTGGCCGAGACGATGGCCGCCAGCGCGCCGCCCACGCGCTCCAGGTAGGCATGCCCCGGGCGGCTCAGGCGCACGCCATGCGCGCTGCGCTCGAACAGGCGCACGCCCAGCTGCGCTTCCAGCTTGGCCACCTGGTGGCTGACGGCCGAGGCCGTCAGGTGCAGCTCGGAGGCCGCCAGCGCAAAGCTGCGCCGGCGCGCCACGGCCTCGAAGGCCTGCAGGTGGGCAGTGGTGGGAATGGAGGCCATGGCAAGTTCCTCGAAGACGCCCGGAGGCTGAGCAGCACCCCGGGAGACCCCGCACATAAGCTGAAGAGTCGTCATCTTAGGCTGATGAAACATCGTTTGTCTTCATGCTCGTGACGGCCCAAGATGGCTGCATCCACCACAACCACAGCGGAGACAGGCACATGCTGCTCAAGGACAGGGTCGCCATCATCACCGGCGGCGCAGGGATCAACGGACTCGGTTTTGCCACGGCGCGCCAGATGGCCGCCCAGGGGGCCCGCGTGGCCATCCTCGACCTGGAGCGGGCCGACCCGGCCGGCGCGGCCGCGCGGCTGGGCGACGGGCACCTGGGGCTGGTGGCCGATGTGACGGACAAGCCCTCGTGCGAGGCGGCGGCCGCCGCCGTGCTGCGCGCCTTCGGGCGCATCGACGCGCTGGTCAACAACGCGGGCATCACGCAGGCCGTGGGCACGCTGGAGATCGGCGGGGCCGACTACGACCGCGTGCTCGACGTGAGCCTGCGCGGCACGCTGTACATGTCCCAGGCCGTGCTGCCGTCCATGCGCAGGCAGCAAGCGGGCGCCATCGTCTGCATCTCTTCCGTCTCGGCCCAGCGCGGCGGCGGCATCTTCGGCGGGCCGCACTACTCGGCCGCCAAGGCCGGCGTGCTGGGCCTGGCCCGCGCCATGGCGCGCGAGTTCGGCGGCGATGGCATACGCATCAACTGCGTCACGCCGGGCCTGATCGAGACCGATATCACCCAGGGCAAGCTCGGCCCCGAGCGCAAGCGCGAGATCTCCGCCACGATTCCGCTGGCACGCCTGGGCCGCGCCGACGATGTGGCCGGCGCCTGCGTGTTCCTGGCCAGCGACCTGGCTGGCTATTGCACGGGCATCACGCTCGATGTGAACGGCGGGATGCTCATCCACTGAGCCCCGCGCGCCTGGCCATGGCCTGCATGGCCGCACACAACCCAAGCAAAGGAGACAAGACCATGCAAAGCACGCTTTTCCATCGCGCCGCCCTGGCCGCCTGCGCCCTGCTGCTGCCGGCCCTGGCCTGTGCCCAGGCCGTCAAGCTCACGCTGGGCCACGGCGCGGCGCCCGACAATCCGCGCCACCTGGCCTCGCTGAAGTTCGCCGAACTGGTGAAGACGCGCAGCGCAGGCCGCATCGAGGTGCAGGTCGCCCCCTCGGCCCAGCTGGGCGACGACGCGGCCATGGTCACGGCACTGCGCACGGGCGCGCTGGACCTGTCGGCCAATTCCCAGGGCGCGGTGGCAGCGGCCGTGCCCGAGTACGCGGCCTATGGCATGCCGTTTCTCTTCGCCACGCCGGCCCGTGCCTTCCAGGTGCTGGACGGGCCGCTGGGCCGGGAGCTGGCCGACAAATCGGCCGCCAAGGGCATGGTGGTACTGGGCTACTGGGACAACGGCATACGCCACATGACCAACAGCAAGCGGCCCCTGCGCAGCGTGGACGATCTCAAGGGCCTGAAGATGCGCACGCCGCCCGACGCGGTGCTGGTGGACATCATCCAGGCCCTGGGCGCCGAGGCCCAGCAGATCAAGTTCGCCGAGCTGTACGTGGCCCTGCAGCAGGGCGTGGTCGATGGCCAGGAGAACCCGCTGGCCAACTTCCACGCCAGCAAGCTGTACGAGGTGCAAAAGCACCTGACGCTGACGGGCCACATGTTCCAGATGACGCCGCTGATCATGGGCAAGCGCAGCTGGGACCGGCTGCCGGCCGCCGACCGCACGCTGCTGACCGAGGCCGCTCAGGAGGCCACGGCCTACCAGCGCCAGCTGGCGCGCGAGGCCGACGACAAGCTGCTGGACGACATCCGCGCCAAGGGCGTGGAGGTGAGCACCATCGACGCGCGGGCCTTCGCCCAGGCCACGGCCAAGGTGCAGGACAAGTGGCTGGCCAGCCCTGCGGGCCCCTATATCGCCAAGGTCGTCAAGGCCGCAGGCGCGCAGTGAAGCGCAGGGAGCCGTCCATGAACCTCATCGAACGCCTGGTCACGGGCCTGTGCCGCGCCGTGCTGTGGGCCAGCACCCTGGTGATCTTCGTGATCCTGGTGTGCAACACCGCGCTGCGCTATGCCAGCGGCGCCAGCCTGCAATGGGCCAACGAGGTGCCCGAGCTGCTGTTTCCCTGGCTGGTGATGTCGGGCGTGGTGCTGGCCGCCGCCCATGGTGCCCACATCACCACCAGCTTTCTGGTCGAGGCGCTGCCGGCCCGCGTGCAGCGCGCCACGGCCGTGCTGGGCTGGCTGGCCGTGGCCGCCCTGTACGCCACGCTGGCCTGGTCCACGCTGAACATGCTGGAGATCGTGCATGACGAGCGCAGCCAGATCCTGGGCATTCCCGGCTCGCTGACCTATGGCTGCGTGATGGTGGGCATGGCGCTGCTGGCCTTGCTGGCCCTGCAGTCGGCCTGGCGCGCCTGCGTGGCGGGCGGGGGCCGGACATCCCCAGGGGCTGCAGATGCGGCCGATGCCCCAAGTGCCGATGCCGAACCCGCGCGGCCCGTGGCCGCCGCGCACTGGTGAAGGGGGCAGGTCCATGTCCTTCATCATGCTTTTCGTCTTCATGGCGGGCGCCGTGATCGCCATGCCCATTGCCCACGCGCTGCTCATGGGCGCCATGGCGGCGGCGGCCACCTCGGACCGCGTGCCGCTGGACCTGCTGGTGCAGCAGATGGTGGCCCAGGTGCAGAGCTTTCCGCTGATCGCCATCCCGTTCTTCATGCTCACCGGCTCGCTGATGATGGGCGGGCGCCTGGGCGAGGCCCTGGTGGGCGTGCTGTCGGCGCTGATAGGGCGCTTTCACGGCGGGCCGGCCCAGGTGGGGGTGATGTCGTCCACGCTGTTCGGCGGGGTGTCGGGCTCGGCCGTGGCCGATGCCTCGGCCATCGGCTCGCTGATGATCCCGTGGCACAAACGGCTGGGCTACCCGCCCGCGTTCTCGGCGGCCACGCTGGCGGCGGCGGCCACCATCGACATCCTGATCCCGCCGTCGATCCCCATGATCCTGTTCGCGCTCAGCGCCAATGCATCGATTGCGGCACTGTTCGTGGCGGGCATCGTGCCGGGGCTGCTGATGTGCGCGGGCTTCATGGGCGTGTGCTGGTGGGTGGGCCGCAGCCGCGGCTTTCCGCGCGACACCACGCCCTTTGCCTGGCCCGCCTTCCGGCGCCACCTGCTGTACGCCAGCCCGGCCCTGCTGCTGCCGGTGCTGATCATCGTGTTCCTGCGCTTCGGCATCGCCACGCCCACCGAGGTGGCCGTGCTGTCCACGCTGTATGCGGGCCTGGTGTCGGCCGCCATCTACCGCGACCTGGGCTGGCGCCGGCTCAACGATGCGGTAGTGCATGCGGGCCTGGCCACGGGCGTGGTGCTGCTGGTGATCATGGCCTCGTCGGCCATCGGCTGGCTGCTGACCTTCGACCGCATGCCCGATGGGGTCGTGCACTGGGTGCAGTCGCATGTGCATTCGGCCTGGCTGGTGATCGTGCTGATGAACCTGCTGATGCTCTTCATCGGCATGTTCATCGACCTGCCGGCCGCCGTGCTGCTGCTCACGCCGGTGTTCGTGCCGCTGGCCCAGAGCATCGGCATGGACATGACCCAGCTGGGAATCATGATGGTCGTGAACCTGGCCCTGGGGCTGTACACGCCGCCCGTGGGCACGACGCTGTTCATCACGAGCTCGCTGGCCCGGGTCAAGGTGGGCCAGACCGTGCGCGAGCTGATTCCCTTCTACCTGGTGGCGCTGGCCGTGCTGGCGCTGGTGTCCTATGTGCCGGCCAGCATCCTGCGCTGAGCCGCGCGCCCTTCCATCCCGAGGAGACGATGCATGAACCAAGAACTGCAACAGCGCCTGGACCGGCTCGCGGCCTGTGCCTGGCGCATACGCCGCCGCGCCCTGCAAATGGGCGAGGTGCAGGGCCAGGGCTACATAGGCCAGGCCCTGGGCTGGGCCGATGTGCTGGCCGTGGCCTATGGCGACGCGCTGCGGCTGCGGCCCGATGAGCCCGGGTGGGAGGGCCGCGACCGCTTCCTGCTCTCGCACGGCCACTACGCCATCGCCTTCTACGCGGCCCTGGCCGAGGCGGGCATCCTGTCCGACGAGGAACTCCAGACCTATGGCAGCGATGACAGCCGCCTGCCCATGTCGGGCATGGCCAGCTATACGCCGGGCATGGAGATTTCGGGCGGCTCGCTGGGCCAGGGCCTGCCGATCGCCGTGGGCATGGCGCTGGCGCTGCGCCACAAGGGCAGCGATGCCTTTGTCTACAACTCCATGTCCGACGGCGAGCTGGACGAGGGCTCGACCTGGGAGGCCGCGCTGTCCGCCTCCCACCACGGGCTGGGCCGGCTGATCTGCCTGGTGGACGTGAACAACCAGCAGGCCGACGGCCCGTCCACGCGCATGCTGGGCTTCGAGCCGCTGGCCGACAAATGGGCCGCCTTCGGCTGGCATGTGCAGCGCGTGGACGGCAACGACCTGGCCCAGGTGGTGCAGGCCTTCGACGCGGCGCGCACGCTGGCCGCAGAGCGGCCCCGCGTCATCCTGTTCGACACGCTGATGGGCAAGGGCGTGCCCTTCCTGGAGCAGCGCGAGAAGAACCATTTCATCCGCGTCGATCCGCCCGAGTGGCAGCAGGCCATCGCCATCCTGGACGCATCGCAACCCCTGGAGCCCGCCCTGCCATGAACATGCCTCTTGCCACCCCCAAGCCCCGGCCGACCACCTCGGCCATGATCGCCTCCATCGCCGCCGAGGGCCAGCGCGTGCAGGCCGCGCCCTTCGGCAAGGCGCTGGTGGAGCTGGCCGCCAGTCGGCCCGATGTGGTGGGCATGACGGCCGACCTGGCCAAGTACACCGACCTGCACCTGTTCGCCCAGGCCCACCCCGAGCGCTTCTTCCAGATGGGCATGGCCGAGCAGTTGCTGATGGCCGCCGCCGGCGGCATGGCCAAGGAGGGGCTGACGCCCTTTGCCACCACCTATGCGGTGTTCGGCACGCGGCGGGCCTATGACTTCATCCACCAGGTGATTGCCGAGGAAAACCTGGACGTCAAGATCTGCTGCGCCCTGCCCGGCCTGACCACGGGCTACGGCCCCAGCCACCAGGCCACGGACGATCTGGCCATGATGCGGGCCGTGCCGGGGCTGACCATCGTCGACCCCTGCGATGCGCTGGACATCACCCAGGCCGTGCCCCAGATCGCGGCGCACCGCGGCCCCGTCTACATGCGGCTGCTGCGCGGCAACGTGCCGCTGGTGCTGGACGAGTACGACTACCGTTTCGAGCTGGGCAAGGCGAAGATGCTGCGCGAGGGCCGCGAGGCGCTCATCATCTGCAGCGGCTTCATGACCATGCGCGCGCTGGAGGCCGCACAGCTGCTGGCCGCCGACAACGTGGGCGCCGCCGTGCTGCACTGCGCCACCATCAAGCCGCTGGATGTGCAGGCCATCGTGCAGGCCGTGGCCAGCGGGCCGCGCCTGGTGGTGGTGGCGGAGAACCATTCGGTGGTGGGCGGCCTGGGCGAGGCCGTGGCCGGCGCCCTGCTGGAGCGCGATGTGCGGCCCGCGCGCTTTCGGCTGGCGGGCCTGCCGGACGCCTTCCTCGATGCGGGCGCCCTGCCCACGCTGCATGAGCGCTACGGCATCAGCGCCCAGGCGCTGGCGGGGCGCATCCGGCAGTGGCTGGGCTGAACGCCCGGCGTTGTGGCAGCGGGCGCACCAGAGCAAAGCAGGGCAGTGCAGATCAGGGCTGCTTGGCCGGATCCCCGTCGCGCAACGCCAGCAGGTAGCCCATGCCGCGCACCGTGTGCAGCAGCTTGACCGCATAGGGATCATCGAGCTTGCTGCGCAGCCTGCACACCGCCACATCCACCACGTTGTTCAGCGCATCGACGGGCAGGCTCCAGACCTGCTGCACCAGTTCGGCGCGCGTGACCACATCGCCCTGGCGCTGCAGCAGCAGCCACAGCACGGCGAATTCCTGGCGAGTGAGGTCCAGCCGCCGGCCGGCACGCTCGACCCGCTTCTTCGACAGGTCCAGCACCAGGTCCGCCAATGTCAGGCGCAGGCCCTCCTGGCCGGCAGAGCCTCGCATACGCAGCCGTGCGCGGGCCAGGAACACCGGCAACCTGACGGGTTTGACCAGGTAGTCATCGGCGCCGTTCTGCAGGCAGAACACCTGGTCCTCCAGACTGTCGTTTGCGGTGACCACGATGGTGGGCGTGTCGCCCGCCTGGAGCAGGTCCTGCAGGACCGCACGCCCGCTCTGGCCAGGCAGGTCCAGATCCAGCACGAGCAGGCTGTAGGCGCGGCTCAGTGCCAGGTTGCGGCCCTGCAGACCGTCATGCACGACATCGACGTTGAATCCGTCCTGGCACAGGCCCTGGCACAGGTACTGCGCCGACGGCGGGTGGGCATCCACGATCAGGATCTTCATGTCATTTCCTTCGCACGCGGGCACAGGCGAGGCTCAGGCCAGCACCTGCCGGAGGATCTGCTGCTGCCGCCTGGCCCATTTCGTGCCAACGCGAATGGCATCGCGCTGCTGTGAGGAGGCAGAAGCGAAGAAGACCGTTTCACTGATCTGCAGGCGGTGAAACAGCCGCCGCATCTGCAGGGATCGGGCCCTCAGCGAGCCTTCAGGCGCCAGGGATTCCCCGTGCTGCGCCGAGAACATGGACGCGGCCTGCTCCAGGCAGCGCAGGGCATCGGGCGTGGTCGCGGGCACGGCACGGGGCTCGCACAGCCGGGCCTTCGCCACCAGGCGGTTGTGGCCCACCACCAGCCCCCAGGGACGCATGGCGGTCGAGGGATTGACCGACAGCGCCTCCAGCTTGGTGAGCCCGAACACGCGCGCCAGGCGCAGGCGCATGGCCAGCAGCGGGGCATCTGGCTGTACGGCCTCGATGGCCGCGAGGGCCTCCTGCTCGTTGTCACCGCCCACGGGCAGCAGCAATGAACGCAGCAGCAGCCCGGCCAGCACGTCCCCCTTGGCCGCTGCAGCATGCAGCAGGGCCACGCCCTGTTCCATGGGCTCGATGTGCGTGGCATCACGCAGCACCAGCGCACCCAGGCGGCGCTCGGCCTCGGGCAGCCCGTGACGTGCCGCCTTCTCCAGGCAAAAGCGTGCCAGGGTGGGATTGGCCACCGAGCTGCGGTAGTCGGAGCAGATGCGGAACAGGTGCAGCCAGGCGGTGACGATGCCGCCATCGGCAGCGCGCAGCAGCAGGGCTGCGGCCTTGCGCAGGTTCTGCGCATTCACGAGGTTTTCGGGAGCCAGGTGTGCACAGGGCAGCCCCGAAAGCGCCCGTCCAAGCACGTGGCAGGCGCGCACGTCGCCATTGGCGGCGCATCGGTCCAGGCTGGCTTCGATACAGCCCACGGTCAGCCGTCCCAGGCCATGGCCTGCCACCTCCGCCTGGTGGACCAGGTCGGCAATCAGCTGCTGCATGACCGGGCCATGAGCGGCATGAGGCAGGTCGCGCAGGAGCTCCAGCATCCGCACGGCGCGGTGCGACTGGCCCTTGGCCATGGCCTGCCGGGCCTCGCAGGCCATGACTTCGGCAATGTCCAGCGGCTGTATGGCGCGCAGGATCTGCAACGCCTGCAGCAGCTCGCCGGATGTGTGCGCAGACACGCTGCTTGCCAGATGGCTTGGCAGGGCGGCGCTGCACTTGCCAAGGCACTCCAGAGCCAGATCGAGCTCCCCCCGGATGAGATGCCATGCGGCAAGCTTCTGGCGCCCGACATCCTCATACTCCGCCGCGATCCTCAGGGTCTCCAGCAGCCCGTGCTCCAGCAACTCCCTGAGCGGCAGATGCAAGGCTATGCAGACCGAGGCCTGGCGCCTGGCCTGAGGCAGTGCGGCCTGCAGGTACTCCAACCCCACCGGGATGCTCCTGGAAACGCCGGGGCCCCCGGTCAGATACGCCTCCCCGAGCTGAAGCCTGGCTCCCGTGTCCCCTCGCCTGGCCAGCATCCTCAGCTTGACATCCTCGCGCCGCATTTTTCTGCCCCCTCATATCTTGCGATACCCGCTCACAGCCGTATCAACAACCCGATACGAATTGATTTTTTCTTCTTTACCGGATTCAACCCCCGGGATGCTATCAATCTCCAGAATCCATCTACCCAACAGAAAAGTGACATTCAAGACATATTGAAGAAAGATAACTGCCATGAATGGAATTGCAATCCATTGGTGTTGGCCGGGCGGAACATGTCGAGCCCAAAAAACCTGTGATTGGCTTGCCACCCCCCGTCGATTCCTTTTCAAGGCTCCTGGTGCCGGCCTGTGAATTCTAGTATTTACAACAGCATCCGTTTGGAAATGGATGCGCATGGAATCCACATTCAATACAAGGACCAGGCATGAAATTCAATCGTATATTGGCGGCCGCACTGCCCGTCATTTCGCTGGCGGCCAGCGCGCAGTCATCCATCACCCTGTTCGGCATCGTTGACGTCAATGGGCGCTACGTGAAGAACAGCGATCTGCCCAGCAACATGACCATGAACAACAGCGGGCTGTCATCGGGCCGGTTTGGCTTTCGCGGCACCGAGGATCTGGGCGGCGGATTGAGGGCCGAGTTCTGGCTGGAGTCAGACCTCTATGCCGACACCGGCACGACAAACGCCAATGGCAAGTTCTTCCAGCGCCGCTCCACGGTGAGCTTGGCGGGCGGCTTCGGCGAGCTGCGCCTGGGCCGCGATTTCACGCCGGCCGCGCAAAATCCCACCAAGTTCGACCCGTTCAACGTGATCGGCCTCGCAAACTCCAACATCATCAGCCGCCTGCCCGGCACCTTCTCGAACTACTACCGCAGCGACAACGCCATCCAGTACTTCACTCCCAAATGGAGCGGTTTCCAGGCAGAAGTGATGTATGCCCTGGACGAAGACCCGGTGAGCAGCGCCGGCCGCCATTTCGGCAGCCGCCTGACCTACGACAACGGCCCTCTGAACCTGGCGCTCACCTATGGCTCGACCGATGTGAACGCTGCGGGCACCAAGCTCAAGCAATACGGCGCAGGCGCCTCCTACGATTTCGGCTTTGCCAGGCTGATGGGGTATTTCCAGCGGGAGGACCTGCCCTATGGCACCTATGGAACCCGCATCGCGGGCTCCGAGGACCGCTGGCAGGTCGGCCTTACCGTGCCCGTGGGGGCGAACTACATCCGCGCCTCCTATGTGCGCACCGATTCGCGCCGTGGGCCGGTTGCCTTCAATGGCAGCGATGCCAACAGGTATGCGATCGGCTATGTGCACAACCTGTCGCGGCGCACGGCGCTGTACGGAACCCTTGCACGCGTGACCAACAAGGGCGGGGCCAATTTCAGCCTCAATGGCGGCACCACCGGACTGGCTGCGGGCGGCAGCTCCACAGGCGCTGAACTCGGCATGCGCCACAGTTTCTGACGATTGCCACGCATTTGCGGCAATATGGCTGAAATGTCATCCGGCTGCCCGGATATATAAAAGCCAATGACTCTACAGTCTCCGCCATGGACTGAATACAGTTCATGGCGGATTTCATGAATCCGCCGATGTATCCGCCCTATTTCGGAGGCATATTCAATGAAATCCATATTCATATTGGGCACCGCAGCAATCGTCATGGCTGCATTGCCGGCCCATGCGGAACGCTTTGCAAACGGCAAATCCTATTACGGATCGCCCGCGCCTGCGGGCGTCTACCGTACTGTCGATCTATCGCAGAAAGCGCCCATCAATATCGCCTGCGGCGAAACCGTGAATTTCACCAGCCAGGGCCGCACATTCGCGTGGAAGGTCAGCTCCATCCAGCACAACCATGTCCCGGTGGCGCGCTTTGCGCCGCCCGGTTTCGACACGCAGGGCAAGAGCATCTTCGTCATGCCCGGAGAGCATGAGCTGGGCGGCTGAAAGCGCCGTTGGCAACGAAAAGGGCCCGCAATTCGCGGGCCCTTTTTTGCTGGAGGCAGGCCGAAGCTCAGGCGGCCAGGGCGCCGCGCATGGCGTCGATCACGGCCTTGTAGTCAGGCTTGCCGAAGATGGCGCTGCCGGCCACGAAGGTGTCGGCGCCGGCATCGGCCACGCGGCGGATGTTGGTTTCCTTGATGCCGCCGTCCACTTCCAGGCGGATGTCGCGGCCGCTGGCCTCGATGCGCTTGCGCGCGGCCTCGATCTTGCGCAGCGTGCTGTCGATGAAGCTCTGGCCCCCGAAGCCGGGGTTCACGCTCATCAGCAAGATGAGGTCGATGTCGTCGATGACCCAGTCCAGCACGTCCAGCGGGGCGGCGGGGTTGAACACCAGACCGGGCTTGGCGCCCTGGGCGCGGATGTTCTGGATGCTGCGGTGCACATGGGCCGTGGCATCGGGGTGGAAGCTGATGTAGTCGGCGCCTGCCTTGGCGAAGGCCGTGGCCAGTTCGTCCACGGGCGAGACCATCAGGTGCACGTCGATGGGCACGGGCTGGCCGTCGGGCGTCTTCGCATGGGGCTTCAGGGCCTCGCAGATCATGGGACCGAACGTGAGGTTGGGCACGTAGTGGTTGTCCATCACGTCGAAGTGGATCCAGTCGGCGCCGGAGGCGATCACATTCTTGACCTCATCGCCCAGACGGGCGAAGTCGGCAGACAGGATGGAGGGGGCGATGCGGTAGGTGGGGCTCATGGCCTGCGATTGTCGCAGCTAGCCCATGCCGGCACCAGCGACGGCACAAAGCCATGGGCGGCGGCGCGTGGGGACGTTCGCAAGCCGGTACATTGCGGGCAGTTACCATTGCCGCCATGCCCATGAACGAGTTCCAGGTCCAGGTCCGCCCCGCCTTTTTGCCAGAGCAATCCGCTCCAGCGGCGGGCGTATACGCCTTCTCCTACACGATCACCGTGACCAATACCGGCCAGGTGCCGGGCCAGTTGATCGCGCGCCACTGGATCATCACCAACGAACTGGGCCATGTCGAAGAGGTCAAGGGCCTGGGGGTGATCGGCCGCCAGCCGCTGCTGCAGCCCGGCGAGACCTTCGAGTACACCAGCGGCTGCCAGCTGCGCACGCCCAACGGCAGCATGCAGGGCAGCTATCTGTGCATCAGCCACGAGGGCGAAGTCTTCGAGTGCCCCATCCCGCGCTTTCATCTGCAGTCGGGCGCTGGCGGCGACAGCTTTCCAGACCCTGACAACCGCGTGCTGCACTGAGCGCGTTCCTCGGGGGAGGCGCTAGTCTTCCGCCCTGCCGCAAGACCCCTACATGAAGCGAATCACCCAAGACCTGCCCGGCCTTCTGGCCGCACTCGACCCCGAGGCCGACCTCGCGCACCGCCATATCTGGCTGATCCACCTGCTGGAGTGGGTGCGTGCGCCCAAGCCGTCGGTGGACGGCGCCGTGCAGCGTGTGCAGTTGCTGGTGGAGGCCGTGGAGGCCGACCCGGCCGTGCGCCAGCGCCTGCATGCCTGGTGGCTGCGCTTCATCGACACCGTGGACATCACGGCGCTGCTGGCCGATTTCGGCTTTGCGCCACGCACCAACATGTTCAGCGAGCTGTCCGAGCGCGCACGCTACAAGCTGCTGCCCAGCACGCCCGAGACGGTGGATGCCTCCGAGCTGTTCATGCTGGCCATGCCCGACGAATTCGACGCGCGCTGGCTGCACGCGCTGGAGGCGCCGCTGCTCGAACGCATCGCACTGCTGCTGACCGATGGCAGCGAGGGCCAGGGCAGCAGCTTCTGGCAGAACAGCCTGCTGGGCTCCATCACCTATTGCACGGGGCAGATCCTGTCCACGGGCTTCTCGCCCGAACTGCGCCTGCGCATGGACGAGCAGGCGCGCGACGACCAGCCCTTCCACGCCCTGATCCACGACGCCGAGAGCCTGCGCGTGGAGGTGATGCACGCGCTGCGCACCAATGACCGGCGCGATGCGGCCGAGGCCCGGCTGCGCGAGCGCCTGGATGCCTGCCGCGCGGCCGTGACATCGGTCTACACACATTTCGAGTCCGAAGGGATTTCGGTGGGCCTGGTGTTCCGCCTGCGCCAGCTGCGCGCGCGCATCCTGCGCGTCAGGCGGCTGCTGGACTGCCTGGTGGCCGACAACCGCGCCACCGAGACGGCCGACCTGCTGGCCAACCTGGTGTCCGTGGGCATCGAGCGGCGCAGCCTGCGCGCGCTGCTGTCCACCAACACCTCGCTGCTGGCGGCCAAGGTGGCCGAGCGCAGCGCCGAGACGGGCGAGCACTACATCACGCGCACCGGCCGCGAATACCTGTCCATGGCAACCAAGGCCGCTGGCGGCGGCTTCGTGATGGCCTTCACCACGCTGCTGAAGTTCGCGCTCTACGCGCTGGGGCTGTCGGCGTTCTGGGGCGGGCTGGCGGCGGGCATCAACTACTCCATCAGCTTTGTGCTGATCCAGCTGCTGCACTTCACGGTGGCGACCAAGCAGCCGGCCATGACGGCACCGGCCATGGCCGCCAAGCTCAAGGACCTGCGCGCCAGCGAGGCCATCGAGGAGTTCGTGGACGAGGTCGCCCACCTGGTGCGCTCGCAGGTGGCGGCCGTGCTGGGCAACGTGCTGGTGGTGCTGCCCATGGTGCTGCTGCTGTCGCTGGGCTATGCCCAGCTGTTCGGCCACACGCCCATCGACGGGCCGCATGCGATCGCCGTGCTCGACTCGCTGAGCCTGCTGGGCATGTCGCCGCTGTTCGCGGCCTTCACGGGCGTGCTGCTGTTCGCCAGCAGCCTGATCGCGGGCTGGGCGGAGAACTGGTTCGTGCTGCGCCGGCTGGACTCGGTGATCCGCTACAACCCCGGCATCACGCGCTGGCTGGGCGCCAAGCGCGCCGACCGCTGGGCGCATTTCTGGCGCAAGAACATTTCGGGCTTTGCCGCCAACGTCTCGCTGGGCATGATGCTGGGCCTGGTGCCCGCGTTCGCTGCCTTCTTCGGCCTGGGGCTGGAGGTGCGCCACGTCACGCTGTCGGCAGGCCAGATCGGTGCCGCCATGGCGGCCCTGGGCTGGCAGGTGCTGCACTCCGACATGTTCTGGTGGGCGGTTGCCCTACTGCCGGTCAATGGCGCGTTGAATGTCACTGTCAGCTTTTATCTGGCATTCCGCGTTGCGATGAGGGCACACAATGTCAGCGGAGTCGACCGCTCGCGCATCTATTCGGCCATCCGCCGCCGTCTGCGCACAGCGCCGCTGAGTTTCTTCCGCCCCTGAGCCTGCGGGACCTCGGGACACACGCGGAACCCACGTGCTGGCGTGCCCGCCCGGCCTTGCAGCCCGGCAGTCACGCCAGTGGATCGCCAACGAAGTGTCCCCGTGCCATGCGCACGGGACGCGGGCTTGCCCGCGCCGCAGGGAAGGCCTTGCGGAGCTTCGCTTGCGGGCCACTGGCTCGCGCAAAGGACCTCGCTTATGAATGACATGCTGAGCTTCTGGGAACCGTGGCTGCGGCCATCGGCCGGGTTGGCCACGGTGCAATGGTCCCTGCTGCTGGCCGTGGCCACCATGGTGGGTTACGCCTGCCAGCGCCATGCGGCCCTGCCCAAGGTGGTCGGCTATTCGCTGGTCGGCGGCATTGCCGGGCTGATCGGCTTTGGCGCCAACACCGCCTGGCCGCTGCAGGGCACGGGATTGTTCCTGCTGGAGCTGGGCGTGGCCATCGTGCTGTTCGAATGCGGCGGGCGCATCACGCTGCGCTGGTTCCGCCACAACCCCATGGTGCTGGTGCAAAGCGTGGCCGAATCCGCGTTGACCTATGTGCTCGTCTCCCTGGTGCTGGGCTGGCTGGGCGTGGCCCCCGAAGTGGCCGGGCCGCTGGCCCTGGTGGCCATGGCGGCCTCGCCCCTGGTGCTGACGCGCGTGGTGGCCGACATGCGTGCCGCAGGCGCCGTGACCGATCGCGGCCTGGTGCTGGCCACCCTGTCCACGCTGTATGCGCTGGCCCTGGGCAGCGCCAAGGCGGGCATGCTGACGCAGCCCAAGGCGGGCTTCGTGGCCTCGATCATGCCGGTGCTGGTGGTGCTGGGCGTCTCGGTGGCCGTGGCCCTGGTGCTGGCCGTGCTGATGCGCCTGGCGCTGCGCTTCATGAGCCCGGCCAGCGAGAACACCTCCATCCTCTTTCTCACCCTGATCTCGGCCAGCGTGCCCGTGGCCTCGTACCTGGGCGGCTCGGCGCCGCTGGCGGCGCTGCTGGGCGGCATCCTGCTCAAGCAGTTCAACCCGCGCCCCTGGGCCTGGCCGCGCCAGCTGGGCACGGCGGCCTCGCTGCTGACCATGCTGATGTTCGTGCTGGTCTCCACCGTGGCCGCGCAGGCCGACTGGAGCGCGCCGGTGGCCGGCGTGGTGGGCGCCGTGATCCTGGCGCGCCTGGTCGCCAAGACCCTGGGCGTGGCCGTGGGCAATGTGGGCACGGGCGCCAACTGGCGCCAGGCCTTCTGGGTGGGCTGCGCCATGGCGCCCATGTCGTCGGTAGCGCTTTTGATCGCCTCGCAGTTCGTGGCCGCCGCGCCCGAGCTGGGCGCGCAGATCGCAGGCGTGGCCCTGCCCACCATTTTGGTGATGGAGGTGCTGGGCGCCGCCCTGGCCACCGTGGCCATCTACCGCTCCGGCGAAAGCTCCCGTCCCTGGAAGCCGCTGAGCCGCACGAATACTGCAGGAGATGAACGTGAGTCTTGAAGCCTTCAACTCGTCCGAACCGCTGACCCTGGGCGTGGAGCTGGAACTGCAGCTGGTCAACACCCACGACTACGACCTGGCCCCCTACGCCGAGGACATGCTGCGCCTCATGCTCAAGAACCCGCTGCCCGGCAGCGTGGTGCCCGAGATGACGAACAGCATGATCGAGATCTCCACCAGCGTCTGCCATTCGGCCTCCGAGGTGCTGGGCCAGCTCAGCCAGATCCGCGATGCCCTGGTCAAAAGCGCCGACAAGCTCAACATCGCCGTGGTGGGCGGCGGCACCCACCCCTTCCAGCAGTGGCATGAGCGGCGCATCTACGACAAGCCGCGCTTCCAGGAGCTGTCGCAGCTGTACGGCTACCTGTCCAAGCAGTTCACCATCTTCGGCCAGCACGTGCACATCGGCTGCCCCGACGCCGACGCGGCCCTGCTCATGCTGCACCGCATGTCGCGCTACATCCCGCACTTCATTGCGCTGTCGGCCTCCAGCCCCTATGTTCAGGGCCATGACACGGCCTTCGACTCGGCGCGGCTGAACTCGGTGTTCGCCTTCCCGCTGTCGGGCCGCGCGCCCTGCGTGCTGCACTGGAGCGAGTTCGAGCAGTACTTCGACAAGATGACGCGCACGGGCGTGGTCAAGAGCATGAAGGACTTCTACTGGGACATCCGGCCCAAGCCCGAGTTCGGCACCATCGAGATCCGCGTGTTCGACACGCCGCTGACCATCGAGCGCGCAGCCGCCCTGTCCGGCTACGTGCAGGCGCTGGCCGCCTGGTTCATGGACACCCAGCCCTTCACGCCCGTGGAAGACGACTACCTGGTCTACACCTACAACCGCTTCCAGGCCTGCCGCTTCGGCCTGGAAGCCGTGTACGTGGACCCGGCCACGGGCGAGCACATGCCGCTGGCCGACCACATCCTCAAGACCATGGATGCCGTGGCCGACTACGCGGCCCGCCATGGCGCCGCGCCCGCCCTGCACCTGCTGCGCAGCGACGTGGCCGCCGGCAGCAACGATGCCCGCTGGCTGCGCGAACGCCAGCGCAGCGAGCAGCTGCTGGCCGAGGTCTCGCGCCAGGCGGCCATGCGCTTTCGCGGCCAGGCCGTCTGAGGCCTGCGTTCAGCACAGGCTCAAGGCAGCACCGCCGCCGCACGCGCGGCGGTGATCTGCGCGTCGGCGTCGCGCTGCAGCAGCAGGCGCTGGCGCACCAGGTCCTGGGCCGCTGCCGTGACGGCGCTCACGTAGCCGGCCTGATCGACATACAGCTCCTCCAGTGAAGGCCGCCCGTCACCGGCCGCCAGCCGCGCCGCGCGCGTCTTGTGGAAGGGGATGAAGCTGCCCGTGAGGTTGGACAGGTCCACGATGCCCGGCGTGGCCACGTAGTTGAACTCCATGCTGGTGCCCAGCGGTGCCCGCGCCTCCACGCTGCGGATGCCGGCGCGCGTGAGGCCGGTGGCCGCATCGACCTGGGGCACGAGGATGGCGTAGTCCTTGCCCGTGGCGCGCGGCGGCTGCAGCGTGGCGATGCCGCTTTCGTCCTGCGGCACGTACTGCGGGCCGAAGTCGAGCAGCGCAAAGCCGTTGTGGCGCGCCAGGTAGCGGAACTCGGGGATGGCGGTCTGCACGCCGCCCACGCTCCAGCTCAGGCCCTTCATGGCGGGAAAGACCAGCTTGTCGGGCCGCACCAGGGTGCCGTCGGCCAGCCTGGGCACCTGGCTGGCCGGCGGCTCGGTGCCGCGCACCACCCAGTCCTCCAGCGCGACGAACAGCGCGCGGAACGTGTCGTTGAAGTGCACCACGGTGCCGGCCGGATAGACATTGCGCGTGGGCGCATAGCCGATGCTGGCCGTGCCGCCTGCGCCGCCGTGCTGGGTGCTGGCGTAGTAGTAGATGCGCGCATGGGCGGGCTGGGCGATGTCGCGCAGGCCGTTGGCATCGGTCAGCACGGGCGAGCCCTGCAGCTGCCAGAACTCCGTGCCCGACAGGCCCAGGAAGAACTTGGGGCAGGTGTTGCTGGCTTCGCAGCGCTTCATCACGCCGCCCTGGCGGCCGCTGACCTCATCGCTGTAGTCCTTGTCCAGACCGCGCGGCGCGGTCTGTCCGAAGGCCGTGTGGTCGGTGCGCAGGCCGCCCCCGCCGCCGGGCACGGCAAAGCGCGTGTTGATGTTGGTCTGGCGCGCGGCCACGTGGGCATACATGCCGTCGAAGACCTTGCCGCCATCGAGCGCCTGGTTGAAGCCCAGGTGCAGGAAGGTCTTCATGGCATTGCCCGACTGCGAGGTGCCCTGGCCGATGGTGTGCGTGATGCGCCCGGCCAGCGGATTGGCCTTGCCGTCGGCATCGGCCGCCTTGGCGCGGAAGAAGCTCACCGTGTCGCGCAGCGCGGCCAGGCCCACCCCCATGACCTTGGGGTCCTTGGCCACATAGACCAGCTCGTAGAGGTACTTCGGGTCGAACCCGCCCTTCAGGCAGACGCTGGTGGCCGCAGGCGTGCCGGGGAAGGGATTGGCGGCGGCATCGCAGCTGGCGAACTTCCAGTCGCCCGCAGGCACGGTCTGGCGCGCATCGGTTTCGTTGATGCGGCGCGTGAGCGAGTAGCCGGCCTGCGTGTTGTCCAGGCTGGCGGGCTCGTAGGGGATCATGGTCCCGTTGAACACGCCGCCGGGCAGGGTCATGGAGGGCACGGCGGCGGCCGGGACCAGCTCGGTGCGGTAGCTGCCCGTGATGCTGCTGCCGTCCTTGTTGCGGGCCACGGGCACGGTGACCGTCAGGCGCGCTGGCGTGGACTTGGGCACATCGCCCTGCCAGGCCGAGTACAGCAGCACATAGCCGCGCTCCAGGTAGACCGCATCGCCGGGCGTGGCCGTGGGGTTGGGCATGGTCAGGATGTTGCCGCGATTGGGCGCGTCATAGCGCAGCACGCCGCTGGCCTTGGACATGTCCTTGGGCTTGAGCATGACGAAATCGGTGCTGTACTCGACCATGCCGCGCGCATTGACGGGCGCCAGCGCCAGGTCCTGGATCACGGCGTTCTTCGGGTCGGACGGGTCCAGCTCGCCGCGCAGCACGCCGGTCACTTTCTCATAGGCGCCGACACTGCCGTAGCTGCCGGCAAAGTCCTCGGTGGCGCTGATGCTCAACTGCATGCGAGGCGCCTGCGGGCCGGCGGGCGAGTCACTGCCGCCGCAGGCGGTCAGCAGGCCGGATGCGGCCAGGGCAAGGGCCAGTGGATGGGTGGATCTGATGTGCATGTTGTCTCCTTGGGGTCATGGCACAGGCAAGGCTCCGCCCTGGCCGCCGTGCATTGCGGCGGCCTAGGACGGTTCGGAAAGAAAGGGAACGGGAGAGCGGGGAGCGGCCTACTCGGGCTGGATGCCGGCGGCCTTGATCACCTGGCCCCACTTCTGGGTCTCGCCCGCCTGGAAGGCGGCCAGCTCCTGGGGCGTTGCGGTCCAGCCCTCGGAGCCGGACATCTCGAAGAAGGACTTGGCGCCCGCGCTGTGCACGGCGTCGGACAGCAGGCGGTTGAGACGGGCCACTACGGCCTCGGGCGTGCCAGCGGGCGCGTAGGCCGCGAACCAGTAGCCCATGTCATAGCCCTTGACGCCGGCTTCCTCCAGCGTGGGCACCTCGGGCAGCTGCGGGCTGCGTTTGGTGGTGGAGTAGCCCAGGGCGCGCAGCTTGCCCGACTTGACCTGGGGCACGCCGGTGGAGGTGTCGGTGATCATCAGGTCGATCTGGCCGCCCAGCAGGTCGGTGATGGCCAGCGGATTGCTCTTGTAGGGCACGTGCATCAGGTCCACGCCGGCCAGCTGCTTGAGCATTTCACCGGCCACGCGGCTGGAGGAACTGCCGCTGCCGAACGACAGCTTGCCCGGCTGCTTCTTCGCCGCCGCCAGCAGGTCGCCCACGTTCTTGTACGGCGCATCGGCGCGCACCACCAGCACCTGGCCGCCCTTGCCCAGCCCGGCCACGGGCGCGAAGTCCTTGACCGCGTCATAGGGCAGCTTCTTGTACAGATGCTGGTTGGCCGCATGCGTGGTGTTGGTGGTGATCAGCACCGTGTAGCCATCGGCCGCCGAGCGCGCCACCTGCTGGGCCGCGATCATGCCGCTGGCGCCGCCCTTGTTCTCGACCACCACGGCCTGCTTGGTCGCCGTGGTCACGGCCTGGCCCAGCGCCCGTGCCAGCTGGTCGGTGGCGCTGCCGGCCGCAAACGGCACGACGAAGGTGATGGGCTTGGACGGATAGTCCTGCGCCAGCGCCGGTGCGGCGGCGGCTGCCAGCGCGCAGGCGGCCAGCGCGAGCACATGGCGGCGGGGAAGGTTCTGCGAAAAGTTCATGTCTGTCTCCTTTGTTGTGATGAATGTGTGACGGGCGGGTCCTGCCGGCTACTCCGGCGCCAGGTGGGGCAGCAGCGAGGCCGGTATGTGGACCTGCATCTGCAGCAGCCAGTACGACAGCGCCTTGCCGTGGCTGTCGAGGTTGAGCGCGTCGTTGACGCCGCCGTCCAGCACCGCGTCCAGCACCCAGTTCATGGCCTGCAGGCGCTGCAGCACGAAGCGCTGCACGCGCGCAGGGCGCCGGGCGGCGAAGTGCGCGGCCACGCGCTCTTCGGTGATCTGCTCCACCAGCACGGGCCAGCAGGCGGCATTCCAGGCGATGAGGCTGATGTTGGAGCGGTTGCCCTTGTCCCCCGTGCGCCCGTGCGCCAGGCGGTACAACGGCACGGTGACGGGCATCGTGGTCTGCAGTGTGTTCATGCGGCGTGCTCCCCGGCCTCTTTCTCGACCCCTTTATCGACCCCTTTGTCGATCTCTCCCTCGGCCCACTTCCATCCGGTGGCGACGCTCTGCTGCGCCAGCAGGCAGGACACCGTGCCCAGCCGCGCGCGCAGCGCCGTGCGCACGCCGCCGCCGCCGGCCGGCCCGCAGGTGTACAGCGCATTGACCTCGCGCGGCAGGCGCCGCGCCTCGGTTTGCGTGGGGCGCAGCCAGGCGGCGCGCAGGCGCACGTCCTGGGGGGCGGCTGCGCTGGCCGGCTGCGCGTCGCGCCAGCGGCCGGCGTCGTCGCCCAGCACGCTGGCCACGCCGATCCAGTCCAGGCGCAGGTCGCCTGCGGCCTCGCCGCCCAGGCGCTCGCGCAGCACCTCGCCGGCCAGCCGGGCGCGCTCCAGGGCGCGCGGGCCGGCATAGGAGATCTCGCCCTCGGCCAGCCAGCCCGAGGCATGGCAGACATTGACCTTGTAGTGGCCGTTGTGCGCATGGCCGCGCACGCCGCTCAGGCGCACGGCGTCAGGCCCCACCTGGTGCACCTCGGCCTCGGACAGGTCGGCCACCACGTCGGGCGTCAGGTAGGCGGCCGGGTCGTGCACCTCGTACAGCAGTTGTTCCTTGACCGTGCGTTCGCTGACCAGGCCGCCCGTGCCTTCGGGCTTGGTGATGGTGCAGTCGCCCGAGGGCTCGATGATGGCGATGGGATAGCCCAGCCGCGCCAGGCCCTGCACGTCCTTGAAGCCCGGGTCGGCGAAGTAGCCGCCCGTGACCTGGGCGCCGCATTCCAGCAGGTGGCCGGCCATGGTGGCGCGCGCCAGGCGGTCCCAGTCGCCCCAGGCCCAGCCGAAATGCGCCATGGCCGGCCCCAGGGTCAGCGAGGGGTCGGACACGCGGCCGGCCACCACGATCTCGGCGCCGGCCTGCAGGGCCTCGGCAATCGCTCGGGCACCGATGTAGGCGTTGGCACTGACCAGCGAATCCTCGGGAAACTCCGGGCCCAGCGCGGCCCGCAGCGCCTCGCGGTACGCCGGGCCGCTGACATCGTCGCCATGCACCACGGCGATGCGCGGCACGCGCAGGCCCAGGCGCTGCGCCAGCCGCTGGATGCAGCGCGCCGCGCCTTCGGGATTCGCCGCACCGAAGTTGCTGACGATGCGTATGCCATGCGCCAGGCAATCGGCCAGCACGGGCTCCAGCAGGTCCTCCAGCAGGGGTTCGTAGCCCGCGTCGGGCTGCTCGCGCCGCGCGAGCTGGGCCAGCGCCAGCGTGCGCTCGGCCAGGGTCTCGAAGATCAGGCAGGCGCTCTGGCCGCTGGCCGCCAGGGCGCGCACCACGGGCGCGGCGGCATCGGTGCGGTCGCCCGAGAAGCCGGCTGCGCAGCCCACCCACAGCGGGGGCTTGTCCGGGGCAAAGGAGGTTTCCAGGTGGTCCATGCAGGCCAATGTAGGCAAGGGCTGCTAATCTGTGAAATCGATTATTCGGATCAACTCATCCAAAAACCCGATGAATATCTCCTCCCGCCAGCTCGATGCCTTCATCGCCCTGGCCCAGCTCAGCAGCTTCACCCTGGCCGCGCAGCGCTGCCATCTGTCGCAGCCGGCCTTCAGCGCCCTGATCAAGGGCCTGGAAGACGGCGTGGGCGTGCGCCTGTTCGACCGCAGCACGCGCCATGTGGCGCTGACGCAGGAGGGGGCGCAGTTCCTCGATGCCGCGCAGCGCATACGCGCCGACCTGGGCGATGCCGTGCACGGCCTGCGCGAGGCGGCGGCGCTGCAGCGCGGGCGCGTGTCCATCGCCCTGCTGCCTTCGCTGGCGGCGGCCTGGCTGCCGCCCGTGCTGGCGCTGTTCCATGCGCGCCATCCGGGCATACAGCTGCAGGTGTCGGACCTGCTGTCCGAGTCCTGCATCGCCCAGGTGGCCTCGGGCCAGGCCGACCTGGCGCTGGCCGCCATCCGCGCCGACACCGAGGAGCTGCAGGCCGAATGGTTCTGCGCCGACCGGCTGCACCTGGTCTGCCGCGCCGACCATGCGCTGGCGGCCCTGCCCGCGCCGGCCATGGCCGACCTGCGGGACCAGCCCTTCATCCAGCTCGCCCGCCACAGCAGCGTTCGCCAGTACCTGGAATCGCAGGAGCAGGCCCCGCCCCTCAACACCTTGCTGGAAGTGGAGCACTTGGCCACCGTGATGGGCATGGTGCGCGCGGGCCTGGGCATCAGCGTGGTGCCGGCCCTGGCGCTGTTCCACTTCGTGCAGCCTGGCCTGGTGACGCGCCCGCTGGCCGATGCCGACCGCCGGCGCGACCTGTACCTGGTGCGCAGGCGCCAGCGCAGCCTGTCGCCGGCCGCCCAGGCCTTCCACGCGCTGGCGCTGGAACATCGGCCCGGTGCGGGCGAGACCACCTGATACGGGGCAGCACGAACCTCGCAGCACAATAGCCCGATCGCCAAACGCATCCGAAAGCCGCCACCGTGGGTGAATTCGACCTGATCCGCCGCTTCTTCCAGCGCCCCGTGCGCCGCGCCGCCCTGGGCGTGGGCGATGACTGCGCCCTGCTCGCCCCGGCGCCGGGCATGCAGCTGGCCGTCTCCAGCGACATGCTGGTCGAGGGCCGGCATTTCTTCGCCGACGTGGACCCGCGCCTGCTGGGCCACAAATCCCTGGCCGTGAACCTGTCCGACCTGGCGGCCTGCGGCGCGCGCCCGCTGGCCTTCACCCTGGCCCTGTCCCTGCCGCGCGCCGATGCGGCCTGGACCGAGGCCTTCGCAGGCGGCCTGCTGGCCCTGGCCGACGCCCACGGCTGCGAGCTGGTCGGCGGCGACACCACCCAGGGGCCCTTGAACATCTGCATCACCGTCTTCGGCGAAGTGCCGCCCGGCCAGGCCCTGCTGCGCAGCGGCGCGCACGCGGGCGACGACATCTGGGTCAGCGGCAGCCTGGGCGATGCCCGCCTGGCGCTGGAAGCCCTGCTGGGCCACACCACCCTGCCACCCGGCACGCTAGCCGCCGCGCGCCAGCGCCTGGAAGCACCCACGCCGCGCGTGGCCCTGGGCCAGGCGCTGCGCGGCATTGCCAGCAGCGCGCTGGATGTGAGCGACGGCCTGCTGGGCGACCTGGGCCACATCCTCGAGCAATCCCGCGTGGGAGCCAGCCTGGATACACGCCTGGTCACGCCGCTGCTCGATGCCGGCAGGCACACGCCCCTGGCCATCGACCTGCTGCACCAGTGCACCCTGTCCGGCGGCGACGACTACGAGCTGTGCTTCACGGCCCCGGCCGACAGGCGCGATGCCGTGCAGGCCGCAGGCCGCGACACCGCCACGCGCGTGACGCGCATCGGCTGCATCGAGGAGCCGCCCGGCCTGCGGCTGATCGGCCCGGACGGAGCGGCCATGGCGCCCCGGTGGACCTCATTCGACCACTTCGCTGCGGCCTGACGCCGCGCCAAACCACTTTCATCCGAGAAGGACTGCCCATGGTTCAACGCTCCGCCCTGCCCGCCCTCTCTGCCCTGGCCGCCGCCTGCTTCCTGCTGGCAGGCACCCCGGTCCAGGCCCAGGCACAAGCCCAGGAAGCCACCATCGCCCGCGCCCCCATCGCGCGCGTCACCCTGTATGCGGGCGTGGCCTCGGTGGAGCGCACGGCGCGCATCACGGCCGCCACGCGCCAGCTGGTGTTCGAGTGCCTGCCCGGCTCCATCGACCCGCAGAGCCTGCAGGTCAGCGCCGATGCCGGCGTGCGCCTGGGCGACTACAAGCTGCAGTCGCAGCCGCGCGAACTGGCCTCCAAGGCCTGCGCCAGCCCGCTGGAGCAGCAGATCCGCACGCTGGAAGACCAGCTGGCCGCGCTGGAGGCCGACGAGTCCGCCGCCAAGCTCGTGGGCGACTACCTGCAGGGCCTGGCCAAGCCCGGCGATGACGCCAAAGCCCCCGCCCTGCCCGCCGCCAGCCAGCTGGGCGCCGCCACCGAGGCGCTGCGCAGCACCAGCCGTGGCAACACGCTGCGCGCCCACCAGATCCTGCGGCAAAAGCAGGCGCTGCAGGAGCAACTCAGGCCGCTGCAGCTCGAACGCGACCGCACGGGCGCAGGCAACGCCCAGGTGATGAAGGTCACCGTGCAACTGGCCAGCCCGGCCGATGCCAATGTGCAGCTCACCTACCAGGTGCGCGGCCCGAGCTGGCAGCCCACCTACCGCGCCCAGCTGGACCCGGCCAAGGGCACGGTGGCCATCGAACGCCTGGCCCTGGTGGCCCAGAACAGCGGCGAGGACTGGAGCCAGGTGCAGCTGCTGCTGTCCACGGGCCAGCCTTCGCGCAGCACGCAGGCGCGCCTGCCCAATCCCTGGACGCTGGATGTGGAACGGCCCCGCCCCGTGGCCGCCATGGCCCCTGCGGCAGTGCCGGCCCCGGCGGCCCCTGCGATGATGCTGGAGCGCGCCCGCAAGCCCGGGGCGGCCAGCGAGGCCGCCGAACTGCCGGTGCTCGATGTCGCCAGCCTCAACACCGCCTACGCCACGCAGTTCTCCGTGCCCTACCGCATCAGCGTGCCCTCCAGCAGCGAGCGCGTGACCCTGGCCCTGGGCGCGCAGAACCTGCCGGCCACCCTGCTCACGCGCACGGCGCCCGCCGTGGAAGAGGCCGCCTACCTGGTGGCCCAGCTGGCCGTGCCGGCCGGTGTCTGGCCCGCAGGCCCCGTGGCCCTGTTCCGCGATGGCGCCTTCGCCGGCCAGGGCCGGCTGGACTTCGGCAACGCCGCAGCGCTGGCCCAGGGCCTGTCTTTCGGCCGTGACGACAAGGTGGTCGTGCGCAACCTGCCCGTGGACTCGGCCACGGGCAGCGGCGGCCTGCTCAGCAGCAGCACAGAACGCCAGGTCACGCGGCGCTTCCAGGTGGACAACCGCCATGACCGCGCCATCGAACTGCAGGTGGTGGACGCGGCACCCGTCTCGCGCAATGAGCAGATCCGCGTGCAGTCCCAATACAACCCGCAGCCGTCCACCACGCGCTGGAACGACCGCAACGGCATGATCGCCTGGCAGCAGCCGCTGGCCGCTGGCGCCAGCGCCAGCTTCGAGGCACGCCACCAGATCCGCCATCCGCAGGATCTGGCGGTCGAAGAGCGTCAGTGAAGCACCAGGGCCGCGCTTATGATCTGGCCCCATGAGTGACGCGCCGCTGCGGCCGGAGGTTTCCGGCGATCCTGCTACCCCCACCTTTGCCTCTGCGGCGCGCCCACCGGAAGGCCCGCCGCAGGGCGGCATGGCACGCCCCACGCTGGAATTCATGATGTCCCACCCGGCCCACTTCATCGCCATGGGGCTGGGCTCGGGGCTGGGGCGCATCGCGCCGGGCACTGTGGGCACGCTGTGGGCCTGGCTGTCCTTCCTGCTGCTGCAGCACTGGTTCACGCCCCAGCAGATCGGCCTGCTGATCGCGGGCAGCATTCCCCTGGGCTGGTGGGCCTGCACGGTCACGGCGCGCCACATGCGCGTGGCCGACCCGGGCAACCTGGTCTGGGACGAGATCGTGGCCTTCTGGCTGGTGCTGTGGCTGGTCATGCCCACGGGCTTCTGGGGCCAGCTCATCGCCTTTGGGCTGTTCCGCTTCTTCGATGCCGCCAAGCCCCAGCCCGTCAAATGGGCGGACCGGTGCTTCAAGGGCTTCGGCTGGCGCGGCGGCTGGGGGATCATGTTCGATGACCTGGTGGCCGCCTTCTGCACGCTGCTGGTCATCGCCCTGTGGCGCCATTTCATCGGCTGAAGGAGCTGGCATGAGCGCATCCAACGAACTCGTCGAAACCCTGGCAGGCCTGCTGCTGCAGCGCGGCTGGATGCTGGCCACGGCCGAGAGCTGCACGGGCGGCATGATCGCCGCGGCCTGCACGGACCGCGCCGGCTCCAGCGAATGGTTCGAGCGCGGCCTTGTCAGCTACTCCAACGCGGCCAAGCACGACCTGCTGGGCGTGCCCGAGCCGCTGATCGCCGAGCACGGCGCCGTGAGCGAGCCCGTGGCGCGCGCCATGGCCGAAGGCGCCATCGCCCACTCACGCGCGCAGTGCAGCGTGGCCGTGACAGGCGTGGCCGGGCCGGGCGGCGGCAGCGCCGCCAAGCCCGTGGGCACGGTCTGGTTCGGCTGGAGCGTGTACGGCACCACGCACAGCGAATGCCTGCGCTTTGACGGCGACCGCGCCGCCGTGCGCCAGGCCACCATGGTTCATGCCCTGCAGCGCCTCAATGCGCTGATCAGCGCAAGGCTTTTATGAGCCTGTGCGCGATCTCCTGCAGCGGTGCAGGCAGGGCGCGGTAGCTTTCCAGCAGGCGCTGCTCGTCCACGGGCAGCGGGGCGCTGTCGTCTTCCAGGCCGGCCGTCAGCTCCAGCGCCGTGGTCTGCAGCGCCAGGGCCACGCGGGCCAGGGTGTCGTTCTTGAGGGTGCGGATGGCCCCCGATTCGATCTGCGACACGGCCGAGGCCGTGATGCCCGCCGCCTCGGCCAGCCGGCCCTGGGTCATGCCCAGTTCGGCGCGGCGGGCGCGTATGCGTTCACCGATATGTCTCATGGCCCGTGCATCCAAAGCCTGTGGCGCGGGCGCTCAGGCGCCGTGGCACTTCTTGAACTTCTTGCCGCTGCCGCAGGGGCAGGGGTCATTGCGGCCCGGCTGCTCGCCCTTGACGATGGTTTCCTGGCGCGGGCCCATGCTCTTCCAGATCTGGCGCAGGTCGTACAGCGCCCAGATGGCCTCGCCGAACTGCTCCACGCGCTCCTGGCTGGTGCTGGCGGGGCCGTCCTCGTCGTACATGCAGACTTCGGGCTTGCCGGTGTCGTCCTCGGTCAGGGCCACGACGGCGTTGAGCGCCTCGTTGAGCCAGCCGGCGGCTTCCTTGTCGCGCGGGGCGGCCCATTCCTCGGCCCAGTTCTCGACCACGAACATGAAGCCCAGCGCCCAGATCTGGCCGAACGAGGGAATCTCGCCGTCATCGGGACGCTCTTCCTCGGGCAGCGACAGGATGGCGCCGCGCATGTCCATGGCCTCGGGCTGGAAGGTGCGGTCGTCTTCCAGCGTCTTCACGTCGGCGTCCAGCTGGGTGCGGATCTCGTCCATGCGCAGGCCCACCAGCTCCAGAAAGCGCGCCTGCTGCGC
This sequence comes from Delftia sp. ASV31, assembly GCF_016428765.1. NCBI lineage: Bacteria > Pseudomonadati > Pseudomonadota > Betaproteobacteria > Burkholderiales > Comamonadaceae > Delftia > Delftia sp. ASV31. Next base: position 5,133 of record NZ_JAELTK010000068.1, on the reverse strand, counting down.
CGCGTCCTTGAACACTTCCATCAGCGGCAGCGGCTGGCCCTCGGCCACCTCCAGCGTGCCGCCGTCGCCCAGCAGCATGGGCAGCCACTCGGCGGCCGGCACCTCGCGGCGCGTGCAGATCAGCGCCGTCAGGAAACCGTCGCAGAACTCCCACTGCGGAATCTCGTCGCCGCGCGTGCGCAGCTCGTCGAGCAGATCGTCGAGCTCCTCCAGCGCCTCGGGCGTCAGGGCAGGCTCGTCGGGCAGGGCGGTGGCTTCGTGGGCGTCGTTGGACATGGCGGAAATCTCTAGGGAAAACAGGGGGAAGGAACCGGCCACGGCCAGCCCCTCGAATGAATGGCCCGCAGTGTAGCCGCGCCGCCATGACCGTGGCGCCCGGTCGGAACTTGCCCCCGAAAGCCCAGCCGCCCCGATCGCCCGTGACCCCTGAGACGGGCGCGGCCCCAAGCCAGGGGCGCCGAGCAAGAGCCGCCTCGCGGCGATGGCGCCGTCCCCCTCCCCCTCCCTCGCGAAGCGAGTAGAGAGGGGGAAGCCGCGCAGCGGCTCAGGGGGTTCAAAGAGTCCTGGCGATGATCTCCTTCATGATCTCGTCGCTGCCCCCGTAGATGCGCCCTATGCGCGCATCGGTCCAGGCGCGGCCGATCTGGTATTCGGTCATGTAGCCGTAGCCGCCGTGCAGTTGCAGGAATTCGTCGAGCAGGCGGTTTTGCAGCGCCGTGGCATTGAGCTTGACCATGGCCGCCCGGTCGGGCGCGAGCGCGCGGCGCAGGTGCAGGGCGATGCAGTCGTCCACGAAGACGCGCAGCATGGTGGCCTGGGCCTTGGCCTCGGCCAGCTTGAAGCGCGTGTTCTGGAAGTCGAACACCGGCTGGCCGAAGGCCTTGCGCTCGCGCGTGTAGGCAATGGTCTTGTGCAAAAAGGCCTCGATGGAGGCGGCCGCGCGCACGGCCACCACCAGGCGCTCCTGGGCCAGTTCGTGCATGAGGTACCTGAAGCCCGCGTTCTCCTCGCCCAGCAGGTGGTCAGCCGGCACGCGCACGTTGTCGAAGAACAGCTCCGAGGTGTCCTGTGCCATGAGGCCGATCTTCTCGAGCTTGCGGCCCTTGGAGAAGCCGGGCATGCCGTCCTCGACCACGATCAGGGACACGCCCTTGGCACCCATCTCGGGCGCGGTCTTGGCGACGACGATGACCAGCTCCGAATTGATGCCGTTGGTGATGAAGGTCTTCTGGCCGTTGAGCACGTAGTGGTCGCCCTCGCGCCGCGCCGTGGTGCGCACGGACTTGAGGTCGCTGCCCGCGCCGGGCTCGGTCATGGCGATGGCGCCGATCAGCTCGCCTGCGGCCATGCGCGGCAGCCAGCGGTCCTTCTGCGCCTTGCTGCCATAGGCATGGATATAGGGCGCGACGATGTCCGAATGCAGCGGGAAGCCCAGCCCGCTGGCGCCCGTGCGCGCGATCTCCTCCAGCAGCACGGCCGCATGGCCGAAGTCGCCGCCGCCGCCGTAGGGCTCGGGCAGCATGGGGTTGAGCAGGCCTTCGCGCCCGGCCTTGCGCCAGACCTCCTTGGGCACGATGCCCTGGCGCTCCCATTCGGCATGGTGGGGCACGATCTCGCGCTCGAAGAAGCGGCGCGCCTGCTCGCGGAACTGTTCATGGTCTTCGCGGTAGACGGAGCGCTCGGTCAGGTCTTGCATGGGTCGGTATCCGGTGGTTGTCGGTGAGGAAAGACGGTGAAGGGCCGTTCAGGCGCTGCGCAGGTTGAAGCCCGCGTGGGGCTGCTCGCGCAGCCTGTCCTTGAGCACGCGGCGCAGCAGCTTGCCCGTGGGCAGGCGCGGCAGCTCGTCCACGAACTGCAGGCGCTGCGGGCGCTTGAGGCGCGACAGCGTGGCGCCGGCCTCGGCGACGATGGCGCGCGCCATCTCGGCGCTGGCCGCATGGCCCTGGCGCAGCACGACCACGGCCATGGGCTGCTCGCCGAAGTCGGGCTCCGGCACGCCCACCACGGCCACCTCCTGCACGGCCGGGTGCGTGGCCAGCGCGTTCTCTATCTCCTGCGGATAGAGGTTGACGCCGCCCGACAGGATGAGGTCGGCCCGCCGGTCGCTGAGAAAGAGGTAGCCCTCTTCATCCACATGGCCCAGGTCGCCGTAGGTGGCCCAGCCACGCTCGTCGATGGCCTCGCGGGTCTTGGCGGGGTCGTTGAGATAGGCGAAGGGCGCCACGTCCGAGAAGAACACGCGGCCGATCTGGCCCGCAGGCAGCTCCTGCCCGTCGTCGCCCACGATGCGCAGCCGACCGTAGCTGGCGCGGCCCACCGAGCCTGGACGCCGGCGCCATTCGGCGGAGTTGATCAGGGTGATGCCGCAGCCTTCGGAGCCTGCGTAGTACTCCAGCAGGATGTCGCCCCACCAGTCCAGCAGCGCCTGCTTGACGGCCACCGGGCAGGGCGCGGCCGCATGGATGGCGCAGCGGTGGCTGGACAGGTCGTAGCCGTGCCGCACCTCCTCGGGCAGCTGCAGCAGGCGGCCCAGCATGGTCGGCACCCATTGGCTGTGGGTGATGCGGTAGCGCTCGATCATGGCCAGCGCCTGCTGTGCGTCGAAGCGCGCCGTGATCACCACCGCGCCGCCGCCGTCCAGCGTGCGCAGGCAGTAGCGCAGCGGCGCTGCGTGGTACAGCGGCGCGGGCGAGAGGTAGACCGCGTCGGCATCAAAGCCCATGTTGCGCTGCCAGGCCAGGAATTCGGGATCGGCCTGCGTGCGGTAGAGCGCCGCCGGCAGCGCCTTCTTGATGCCCTTGGGCCGGCCCGTGGTGCCCGAGGAGTACAGCAGGTCGCGCCCCAGCGGGCGGCTGGACAGGTCGATGGGCGCGGGCGCCTGCGCACGCCAGGCGGCCAGGGCATCGGCCAGCGACGGCAGGCCCGTGGATGCGCAGTCTCCGTCCACCGAATGCACGGTGGCCGCCAGCGCGGCCGGCAGCTGCGCCGCCGTGGCGGCCGAGGCAAAGACATGGCGCGCCCCGCTGTCGCCCAGGATGTAGGCCACCTCGGGCGCCGTCAGGTGGGTGCTGATGACCACCGCGTACAGGCCCGCCAGGCGCGCGGCCAGCACCAGCTCCAGGATCTCCACGCGGTTTTCCATCAGCACGGCCACCGTGTCCCCCGCCGCCAGGCCCTGTCCGGCCATCCACTGCGCCACCTCGCGCGAGCGCTGCGCCAGCGCGCCCGCCGTGTGCTGCTGGCCGCTGTCGCCCATGGTCAGCGCAACGCGGTCGGGCCGGGCATCGGCCCAGCTATGAAAGTCATGCACGCCTGTCTCCTTTGCTTTTTTTGAATCCGCCGTCTCGAATTCATCGGGTTTTCAGCAAGTATTTTTGTTTACGCGCGGTTTTTCATCCGGGAAAACGCTTTGTTCAATGCAAATTTCGAGACTTATCATTCATTTCATGAACCTCCAGTCTCATTAAATCCGCATGAACACACCAGTCATCGTCGATGCCATCCGCAGTCCCATGGCCCGGGCCAAGCCCGATGGCGCCCTGGCCCAGCTCCACCCCGTCGATCTGCTCAGCCAGGTGCTGGAGCAGCTCGTGCAGCGCAACCGCATCGACCCCGGCGCGGTGGACGATGTGATCACCGGCTGCGTGAGCCAGGCCGGCGAGCAGGCCGGCACGCCGGGCCGTCTGGCCTGGCTGGCCGCAGGCCTGCCGGCCCATGTGCCGTCCACCACCATCGACCGCAAGTGCGGCTCCAGCCAGCAGGCCGTGCACTTTGCCGTGCAGGCCATCATGTCGGGCACGCAGGACATGGTGATCGCCTGCGGCGTGGAGTCCATGAGCCGCGTGCCCATGGGCAGCTCGCGCATGGGGCAGAACACCACGGGCGCGCGCTTCGATGCGCGCTTTGCGCCGGGGCTGGTGGGCCAGGGCGTGTCGGCCGACCTCGTGGCCGCGCGCTGGGGCCTGGGCCGCGAGGAACTGGATGCCTATGCCGCGCGATCGCACCAGCGCGCCCATGCGGCCCAGTCGGCCGGGCACTTCGAGCGCGAGATCGTGGGCATCACCACGCCTGCCGGCCTCGTCACGGCCGACGAGACCATCCGCCCGGGCACCACGGCGCAGAAGCTGGGCGCGCTCAAGGCCGTGTTCCAGAACGACGAGCTGTCGGCGCGCTTTCCGCAGATCCGCTGGCACACCACGGCGGGCAATGCCTCGCAGATGACCGACGGCGCCAGCGCCATGCTGCTGATGAGCGAAAAGCGCGCCCAGCAACTGGGCCTGCGCCCGCGTGCGCGCTTCGTGGCGCTGGATGTGGTGGGCGACGATCCGCTGTACATGCTCACGGCCCCCATTCCCGCCACGCGGCGCGTGCTGGCCAAGGCCGGCATGCGGCTGGAGCAGATGGACCACTGCGAGATCAACGAGGCCTTCGCCTCCGTGCCGCTGGCTTGGCAAAAGGAACTGGGCGCCGACCCCGAGCGGCTGAACCCGCGCGGCGGCGCCATCGCCCTGGGGCATCCGCTGGGCGCGTCGGGCATCCGCCTGATGACCACCATGCTGCACGCGCTGGAGGACAGCGGCGCGCGCTATGGCCTGCAATCCATGTGCGAGGCCGGCGGCATGGCCAACGCCACCATCATCGAACGCCTGTAAGCCGGGCACCGGAGACACATCCATGCAACTGCAAGAGAACATGACGGCCCTGGTGACGGGCGGCGTATCGGGCCTGGGCGAGGCATCGGCCCAGGCGCTGCTGGAACGCGGCCTGAACGTGGTGGTGGTGGACCTGAACGAGGACCGCGGCGCGGCCATGGTGGACGCCGCCCGCCAGCGCCACGGCAGCCGCCTGCGCTTCGTGAAGGCCGACGTGGCCGACGCCGACCAGATGGCCGCCGCCATTGCGGCCGCCGAGGACTTCGGCGAGTTCCGCGCCCTGGTGCACTGCGCGGGCGTGGGCGGGCCGCTGCGGCTGGTGGAGAAGGACGGCAGCCCCGGCTCGCTGGACAAGTACACGGGCATCGTGCGCGTGAACCTGATCGGCACCTTCAACACGCTGCGCCTGGCCGCCGCCAGCATGGCGCGCAACGAGCCCGAGCAAGGCGAGCGCGGCGCCTGCGTGCTCACGGCCTCGGTG
>NZ_JAELTK010000067.1:0-34660 GCF_016428765.1 Delftia sp. ASV31 | reverse complement strand
CTCTGTGGTGCATGCCATTGCGGGCGTGTGGATGATCGGCCTGATCATCATGCACGTGTACGCGGCCATCTGGACCCGGGGCACCATCCGCGCCATGCTGTACGGCACGGTGACGCGGGCCTGGGCCAAGCAGCATCACCGGGGGTGGTATCGCAAGATGACCGGGGATAACGACTGACACCCCCTGAGCGGCTTACGCCGCTTCCCCCTCTCTACTCGCTGCGCGAGGGAGGGGGACGGCACCCTCGGTGCGGGGCGGCCCTTCCTCGGTGCCCCTCGCCTTGGGCCGCGCCAGTTTTCACAGACATGGCGTCATACTAGGCATCAGCCTGAGCACCCAGCCGCCCAGCGATCCGGGCGGCTGTTTTTTTGGGATTCATTCCAATGCAACGCATTCTTCAACCTGGCGATATCGAGTCGCTGGACCACACCAGTTTTCCGCGCGTGCTGCTGCCGCAGTTGCCGGGGCTGTTCGTCGAGCGGGCGGCGCGGCTGCGGCAGCTGGCCGAGGGCAATCCGATTGCCGATTACCTGCGGTTTGTGGCGCAGATCGTGGACGCGCAGGGCAAGGCGGCCGGGCAGTTGACGCTGGCCGCGCCCGATGCGGCGCTGATCGCGCGGGCGCAGGAGCATTCGATGCCGCTGCTGCCTGCCGCCGACCATATCGATGCCGCCTGGCACGGCGTGCTGGACCGCATGCTCGATGCCCTGTCGGGCGCCGATGGCCTGCCTGTGCCGCTGCAGCCGCTGTTGCAGGAGCTGCGCGCGCTGGACACGGCCGGGCGTGACGAGATCGCGCAGCGGCTGCTGCAAAAGGAAGTGGCGGCCCGCCACGTGGGCATGGCGCCTTTTGTGATGGCTGCGCTGCAGGTGGTGTTTGCCACGCGCGCCAGCGGCCTGAGCGCACGCGACGTGCCCTATACCGATCCCGCCTCGATCTGCCCCGTCTGCGCCAGCGAGCCCGTGGCCAGCGTGCTGCGCATCGGCGGCAAGGCGGCGGGCCACCGCTACCTGCACTGCGGCACCTGCTGCACGGAGTGGCACATGGTGCGCGTCAAGTGCTCCCACTGCGAGTCGACCAAGGGCGTCGAGTACCAGGGCATCGATGGCGCAGGCGATACCGTGCTGGCCGAGACCTGCGAGGAATGCGGCAGCTACCGCAAGGTGGTCAACCAGGAAAAGGACCCGATGGCCGAGCCCCTGGCCGACGACCTGGCCTCGCTGATGCTGGACCTGCTGATGGGCGAGGAGACGCGCTTTCAGCGCGCCAGCGCCAATCCCCTGCTCTACGTGGCCTTTGCCGAGGAGCAGGAGGAGGCCGGCGACGCGCTGATCGACCCCGCCACGCCTGCTGCCTGACCCTTTCGCACGCCATGACCGATACCGCCGCCCCCTCTGCCGCCCCCTCTGCCGCCCCCTCTGCCGCATCCCCTGCCGCCTCCCCTGCCCCGTCCGCGCTGCGCCTGCCTGCCGTGGACAAGGTGCTGTTGAGCGCCGACATGCTCGCGCTGCGCGAGCGCCACGGCCTCGATGCCTGCACCCAGGCCGTGCGCGAATCCCTGGCGCAGATGCGGGCCGATGCGCAGGAGCGGCTGCGGTCGGGCGAGCCCGATGCAGGCGCGCCCGGCATCACTGAGGTGGTCCAGGCGGCCGGCCTGCGCTTGGCGCAGCGCTTTGCGCCCCGGCTGCGCACCGTCTTCAACCTCACGGGCACGGTGCTGCACACCAACCTGGGCCGCGCCCTGCTGCCGCAGGAGGCCGTGGACGCCGTGGTGGCCGCCATGACGGCGCCGGCCAACCTGGAGTACGACCTGGAGGACGGCGGCCGTGGCGACCGCGACGACCTGATCGAATCCCTGGTCTGCGAACTCACGGGCGCCGAGGCCTGCACCGTCGTCAACAACAACGCCGCCGCCGTGCTGCTGACCCTGGCCACGCTGGCGGCCGGGCGCGAGGTCATCGTCTCGCGCGGCGAGCTGGTGGAGATCGGCGGGGCCTTCCGCATTCCCGACGTGATGACGCGCGCAGGCGCCACCCTGGTCGAGGTGGGCACCACCAACCGCACCCATGCGCGCGACTACGAAGGCGCTGTCGGCGAACACACCGGCCTGCTCATGAAGGTGCATTGCAGCAACTACGCCATCACGGGCTTCACCAAGGCCGTGAGCGACGCGGAGGTGGCATCCATTGCCCACGCGCACGGCCTGCAGATGGTGGTGGACCTGGGCAGCGGCACCCTGGTCGATCTGCGCGAATGGGGCCTGCCCTACGAGGTCACGGTGCGCGAGACCATCGAGTCGGGCGCCGACATCGTCACCTTCAGCGGCGACAAGCTGCTGGGCGGCCCGCAGGCCGGCCTGATCGTGGGCCGCAAGTACCTGATCGCCCGCATCAAGAAACACCCGCTCAAGCGCGCACTGCGCGTGAGCAAGCTCACCCTGGCTGCGCTGGAGCCCACGCTGCGCCTGTACCTGCACCCCGAAAAGCTGGCCGAGCGCCTGACCACGCTGCGCCTGTTCACGCGGCCCCAGGCCGACATGCGGGCCCGCGCGCAGGCGCTGCAGCCGCTGGTGCAGCAGGCGCTGGGCCGCCGCTACGTGGTGGAAACCGCCGAGATGAACAGCCAGATCGGCAGCGGCGCCCTGCCCGTGGAAAACCTGCCCAGCTGGGGCCTGCGCCTGCATCCGGCCGACGGTCGCCAGGCCGGCCGCCAGCTCACCCGGCTGGAGGCCGGCCTGCGCAGCCTGCCCCGCCCCGTCATCGGCCGGCTGCATGACGACGCTCTGTGGCTGGACCTGCGCTGCCTGGAGGCAGCCGACGAGCCTGCCTTCACCGAACAGCTGCCGCTGCTGCACATCGCCTGAGGACGAACGCATGATCATCGGCACCGCCGGCCACATTGACCACGGCAAGACCACCCTGGTGCGCGCGCTCACGGGCGTGGACACCGACCGCCTCAAGGAAGAGAAGGCGCGCGGCATCTCCATCGAGTTGGGCTATGCCTACACGCCGCTGCCCAATGGCGAGGTGCTGGGCATCATCGACGTGCCCGGACACGAAAAATTCGTGCACACCATGGCCGCAGGCGCCGTGGGCATAGACCACGCCTTGCTGGTGGTGGCCGCCGACGACGGCGTCATGCCGCAGACGCGCGAGCACCTGGACATCCTGCAGCTGCTGGGCGTGCGCGAAGCCACCGTGGCCCTGACCAAGGCCGACCGCGCCACGCCCGAGCGGCTGCAGCTGGTGCGCGCCGAGATCCAGGCCCTGCTGGCCCCCCCGCCGCGGGCCGGCGCGCCGGCCTTCCCTACCGCGGCAGCCCTGCCTGACGACGCAGGCGTGGCGCAGCTGCGCGAGCACCTCATGGCGCGCGCCCAGTCCATTCCCGCGCGGGCCAGCGACGGGCTGTTCCGCCTGGCCGTGGACCGCAGCTTCACGCTGCCTGGCCAGGGCACCGTGGTCACGGGCACCGTGTTCGGCGGCCAGGTGAAGGTGGGCGACACGCTGGTGCACTCGGCCTCGGGCACCGAGGTGCGCGTGCGCAGCCTGCATGCCCAGAACCAGGCCAGCGAACAGGGCCTGGCCGGACAGCGCTGCGCGCTCAACCTGTCGGGCATTGCCAAGGAAGCCATCACGCGCGGCGACTGGATCGCCGACGCACGGCTGCTGCAGGCCAGCGACCGGATCGACGTGCGCCTGCAACTGCTGGCCGATGCGCCATCACTGGCCCAATGGACGCCTGTGCATGTGCACATCGGTACGGCGCGCTGCACGGCCCACGTGGCCCTGCTGCAGGACCAGCCGCTGGGCCCGGGCGAACAGGCCATCGTCCAGCTGGTGCTGGACATACCCGTACATGCCCAACCCGGCGACCGGCTCATCGTGCGCAATGCCCAGGCCAGCCGCACCATTGCCGGCGGCAGCGTCATCGACCCCTTTGCACCCGCACGCAAGCGCCGCAGCCCCGAGCGCACGGCCTATCTGCAGGCGCTGGAATCGCTGATTGCCACCGGGGATGCCAGCGCGCTGGTGCAAGGCGCGGCCCACGGTATTGCCACATCGCAGCTCATGCGCCTGACGGGCCGCGCATCGGTGGCCACGGATGCCCGCCTGCACCGCCTCCCCCTGGCCGAGGGCGATACGCTGCTGCTGGGCGAGGCACGCCTGCAGCAGCTGCGCAACCAGGTGCTGGACAGCATGGCGCGCTTCCACGACAAAAGCCCCGACGAGCCCGGCGTGAACGCCGCACGCCTGCGCCGCATGGCACTGTCGGGCCTGGTGCATGCAGGGCATGACGCGCTGTGGAAGGGATTGCTGCAAGCCCTGCTGCAGGACGGCAGCCTGGCCGCCAGCGGCGCCTGGCTGCACCTGCCCGGCCACAGCGTGCAGCTGTCGGACAGTGAAAAGCAGATCGCCCAGAAACTGCTGCCGGCCATCGAGGCCGGCCGCTACGACCCGCCCTGGGTGCGCGACCTGGCCCGCGACAGCGCCACCGGCGAGGAAACCGTGCGCCAGCTGCTGCGCAAGCTCGCACGCCAGGGCCAATTGTTCCAAGTCACCAAGGACCTGTTCTACACGGCAGCCCGCATGGACGAACTCGCGGCCCTGGTCCGCGAGCTGGCCTCCTCCACCCCCAACGCCGAAATCCAGGCCCACGCCTTCCGCGACGCCACCGGCCTGGGCCGCAAACGCGCCATCCAGATCCTCGAATTCTTCGACCGCATCGGCTACACCCGCCGCCTGCGCGACGCCCACCTGCTGCGCCCCGATGTGCAGTGGACCACTGGCGCCACAGCAAGAATTTGAGGCAAGGGGCCGCTACAATGGCCAGCTTTGCTTCGCCACGACGCCAGCAACCGGCGCGGCCCAAGGCGAGGGACACCGAGCAAGGGCCGCCCCGCCGCAAGGGTGTCGTCCCCCTCCCCCGCGAAGCGGGTAGAGAGGGGGAAGCGGCGTAAGCCGCTCAGGGGGAGCTTCAAGTCCAGAAGGAAAGCATACGCACCCGGTGGTGCGCCCGGGCTTCAAACCCGGTCAGGGGCGTCAGCCGCTCCTGGGTAGGTTCGACTCCTGCTGCTTTCCGCCAATCCCCCGACTCTGATTCCAGCCAGGTTACGGCTATTGCAAGGGCACGACGATGGCCACGCGGCGGTTCTCCGCCGCATCGCTGGGCACCACGGGCATGGCGCGGCCCAGGCCCTTGACCTCGATATCCTGGCGCGCCAGGCCAGCTTCGGCCAGCACATCGGCCACCGCCTCTGCGCGGCGCAGCGACAGGCGCATGTTGTAGGCATCGCTGCCGCGATCGTCCGTATGGCCTTCCACGCGCAGCCGCTCGATGCCCACGCCCTTGAGGGCACGGCCCAGCTCCAGCACCTTGGTGCGCGCCTGGGCGCCGACTTCGGCCGAATCAAAGCCGAACAGCAGCTTGCCCGACATCTGCAGCTCCCAGCCTTGGTCTGCCTGCGCAAAACCCTGGCTGCGCAGCAACTGCTGCTGTTCTTCGGTCAGCCCCGGTGCCTTGGCCGGCACCGTCTGGCAACCGACCAGCGCAAGGGCCAGCACTGCGGCCGCACCTGCACCGCACATCCGGATCCAGCTCCGTCGTTTCAACATGTCATCCTCCTGTGATTCGTTCGGCCTGGCGCATGGCCTTGGCCTGGTACATGGCCTGGTCTGCATGGCGCATCAGCGTCTCCATGCTCTGGCCATGCTTGGGAAAAAGGGCGACGCCCGCGCTGACCGAAGGCTGCAGCACCACGCCTTCGCTAACCACCAATGGCTCGCGCATGGCAGCCTCTATCTTGTCCCGCACCATCTGCGCATCGCCGCCCCCGCCCACGGGATAGAGCAGGATGGCGAATTCGTCGCCGCCCAGCCGTGCGACCAGATCGGTCTCGCGCACCTGCGAGCGCAGCCGGGCACCCACCGCCTTGAGCAGCACATCGCCCACGGCATGGCCGTAGGCATCGTTGACCTGCTTGAAGCGGTCGTTGTCCAGAAACAGCACGGCCAGCTTCTGCCCGCTCTCCGCCGCACTGTCCAGCGCCTGCTGCAGTCGCTGCTCGAAATGCAGGCGGTTGGCCAGCCCCGTGAGGCTGTCGCGCGAAGCCTGCCGCTCCAGCGCCGAATTTTGCTGCTGCAGCCGCTCATGGCGCGTCTGCAGCTCGGCCAGCAGGGCGTTGAAGTTATCGCCCAACTCGCGCAGCTCGGCAATGCGCGCCAGCGGCACGCGCTGGTCCATGGATCGGTCATGGCGCACGGCCCGGGCCACGCGCGCCAGCTGCTGCAGCGGCTCGGCAATGTCGCGCAGCATGCGGCGCGACTGGCGCAGGCCCACATAGCCGCTGACCCCCACGCACAGCACCAGCACGATGAAACCTGCGCCCAGGAAACGGACCAGGCCCACGCCATCGCTGGCCAGCTGCACACTGCCGACCAGCCTGCCGTCCTGGCGCACATCGGCCTCGGCGCGCGGCAGGCCAATGCCCACGGCCAGCAGCTCCCCGATGCTGGACAGCGCCGAGCCACCATGGCCTGACCACCGCACGAACGGACGGCCCTCGGCATCGAAGACCTCGGCGTGGGCCACGCCTTCGCCACGCAGCAGCTGGTCCAGCACGCGGGCGGCCTCGTCGCGGTCACCGAAGACCAGCGATGCCTCGACCGTATAGGCCAGCGAACGGGCCACCAGATGCAGGTTGTTGGACAGGTACAGGCGCAGGGTGGCCACGCCGACGATGAGCAGCAGCGCCCCCGCCAGCGCGATGGCCACCGCCGCCATGCGCAGGTGCGCGCGGCGGATCACGTTGCGCAGGGAGGCATTGCCGGACAGGGACAACTTCATGGCAAGGTCCTGTGGCGCGCCAGTTGCAGCACCTTGGGATTGACACGCAGGCCGCTGCGGGCCACTGAGTCGAGGCTGACCTCGAAGCCCGCGCCCTCGCCACGGCGGCGCAGGCAGAACATGGCGCCGATGCGGCACAGCTCGCCCCGCTCGCTGATGGTCAGGAGCGGCCGCCCGGCCAGCTGCTCCATGAGCTTGCGCCAGGCCGCCTCATCGAGCTGGCCGGCATAAATGCCCTCGCATTCGACCAGTGCGCGCGCATCGACGGGCGCCACGCGCCGTACCTCCAGCCGCTGGCTGCCCACGGTCTGCGGGGCGCCATTGAGCAGGTCGTCGGCATATTCGGTGGAGCCCACCACGCACAGCCGCAGCACGGGGCTTTCCGTGGGCCAGCGCGTGTAGCCCAGGATGCCTACGACGGTGCGGGTCACCCCCAGCTCATGCTCATCGGCCGCCGGCTCCGCATGTGCCTGCCCCACCAGCCCGGCCTGCAAGGCCAGCAGACCCACGACCAGCCAGGCCCGGGCAGACAGGCCTTTGATCCTGCAATCCATGCCCCACCTGCGGTATGTGTGATGTATGCGATGTGTGCGAGCTGCCAACCAAGGCTCCTTGAACGGAATATCCATGCATTGCGCCACGCTGGCGCACTGAAGCATTTTTTCACATATCGACCCCATCGGGCCGCCGGGACTGTCACGCCGGGGCGCCCGTGATGGGCCAATGCGGCAACACCTCAAAGCGCAGAGGCAGGCAGCCGGTAGTGATAGCCGTAGAGTGCCTGAAAGCCCAGGCTTTCATACAGCCCGCGCGCCACCATGTTGGGCGCACGCACCTGCAGTTCGGCCCATTGCGCTCCCTGTGTCTGCCCCCAGTGCATCAGGCCATGCACCAGCGCCCGGCCCAGTCCCTGGCCGCGCAGCGCAGGCGTGATGACGATGTCATACAGGCCCACGCAGCCGCGCTCCACGACGGCCAGGCCAAACCCGACCACCTCGCCGCCCGCTCCACCGCCCACTTGCAGCGAAGCAAATGCGGCGGGCCAGGCAATGGACTGCAGCATATGGTGGTGCGCCTGCCTGTGCTGCTCCGGCACGGCGCCGGCCTGGGCAAAGCCCTGCAGCCAGGCCGTGCCAGGCCGGGCTTGAATGGCAAGGGTCCAGCCCTGGTCGTTCGCTGGCGGCGCCATGTCCGTCAATGCGGCACGCATCACCAGGGAAGGGTCGGCCAGCAGGTAGCCTGCCTGCGCCAGCTGCGCATCCGCCTCGGGACTTGCCAGGGGCGAGAGGCGAAAGATCGCGGGCAGGCCCTGGCGCTCGTAGAAGGCCTCGATCTGCGGCAGCAAGGCGTCAAGGCGGGCGCCGGGCTGCTGGGCATTGGCCGAGTTGGCGCGCTTGGTATGGCCCTGCGCGGCGCGCAGCAGCCAGTCGCCGCAGAGCACGGTGCGCTGGGCCGGCCAGGCGTTGAAGCCGCGCTGCTCCACGCCCACCACCGTCTCGGGATCGCATTCCACGGATGCGCGGTCATGAGTGAAAGACTTGGACATGCCCGCTTGTACCATGGCCGCCCGCTGTGCCCGCCCATAATATGGCGCGCCGCCGCGCTGGCGGCAGGCACTCTTTCCCACTACTGCGATCGCCGCCGATCGCCGGATTGCTCCATGACCACAGACACCTCCCAAGCCCCCCGACTCACCTCGCTGTCCCATGGCGGCGGCTGCGGCTGCAAGATCGCGCCGGGCCTGCTGGCGGAGCTGATCGGCAAGAGCGCGCTGCCCAAGCAGTTCTTCCCGGACCTGCTGGTGGGCACGGAGACCGCCGACGACGCCGCCGTCTACCGCATCAACGACGAGCAGGCCATCGTGGCGACCACGGACTTCTTCATGCCCATCGTGGACGACCCGTATGACTTCGGCCGCATCGCCGCGACGAATGCGCTGTCCGACATCTACGCCATGGGCGGCCAGCCCCTGATGGCCCTGGCCATAGTGGGCATGCCCATCAATGTGCTGCCGCACGACACCATTGCCAAGATCCTGGAAGGCGGCGAATCGGTCTGCCGCGATGCCGGCATTCCGCTGGCCGGGGGCCACTCCATCGACTCGGTCGAGCCCATCTACGGCCTGGTCGGCATCGGCATCGTCAACCCCCGCCAGATGAAGCGCAATGCCGACGCCCGGGCCGGCGACGTGCTGATCTTGGGCAAGCCGCTGGGCGTGGGCATTCTGTCGGCCGCACTCAAGAAGAACCTGCTGGACGAGGCCGGCTACCGCGCCATGGTGGAAGCAACCACCCTGCTCAACCGCCCCGGCACGGCGCTGGGCAAGATGGACGGCGTGCACGCGCTGACCGATGTGACGGGCTTCGGCCTGCTGGGCCACGGCCTGGAACTGGCACGCGGCGCGGGCCTGACGGCACGCATCGACAGCCGCAGCCTGCCCGTGCTGCCCACGGTGCAGGGCTTTGCCGAGCAGGGCGTCATCACGGGCGCCTCGGGCCGCAACTGGGCCTCGTATGGCGCGCAGGTTGCGCTGGGCGCCGGCATCACCGATGCGCAGCGCGCGCTGCTCACCGATCCGCAGACCTCGGGCGGCCTGCTCGTGTCCTGCGCGCCGGATGTTGCCGACCAGGTGCTTGCACTGTTTGCCGAGCAGGGCTTTGGCAGTGCCGCCATCGTCGGCCGCATGGAGGCGGGCGAGCCGCGCGTCATCGTGGACTGACGGCCAGCGCATTCCAAAAGCGACGGGGGCCTCGGCCCCCGTCGCTTTTTGCACTCCCGGCGAGCCGCCAGCGAACCGGCGGCCCGTCACCGGGTCACAGGTTGCTTCACTCGCTCACGGTCTGCGTCTTGTAGGCCGGGCTGGCCTGGATGGCGCTGTCGGTGAACGGCAGCTTGAGCCATTGGCGGGCGCCGTAGGCCTTGGTGTAGTCCACGTAGTGGGCCGAGGCCGGGTCGTCCGACAGCGAGAAGGTCAGGAAGGTGTGGGCCTCCACACCGGCCGACGGGAAGCTCACCACCTGCATGTAGCTGTTGCCATGCGGCTGCCCGTCCATGCTGTAGCCGCCCTGCTCTATCTTGTTTTCCGAGCAGGTGATGGTGAAGTAGCCCACCTCGCCGCAGCCGCCATACAGCGCGATCTTGTCGCCGCCGCGCTGCGAGAACAGCACGGTGCCGCGCGCCGCATCCATGGCAAAGCCGCTGGCCTGCACGGCCTTCACTGCTTCGGCGAACGCCTTTTGCAGCGCCGCCTTGGCCGTGGGCTTGATGCCACGCGGCGTGTTGACGGGGTCGGCCGCATCGAAGGGAACGGCATACAGGTCGGCCGATTTGATCTGGCTGGCCACGCGCTTCCAGAACTCATCCCAGACATGGGAGCCCCTGGATGCCGCCGTGCCCGTGCCGTCCCAGGCCTGCAGCGCCGTGCAGGCAGCCGATACGTCCACCGTTTCACCCGCCGAGGACACGGGGCCTGGACAGACCTGGGCCAATGCCTCGTCCTTGAAGCGCGCGCTGTAGACACGGCTGTCCAGCACCATCTGGCGCACGATGTCGCTGGTGGCCAGCTTGCCCGGATAGCCGTCCGTGCCCGCCAGCCGCTGCAGCGCCATGGTGTGGCCCAGGCGCGTGCGCAGGCTCTGGGCAGAAGAGGTGGAGCCGAAGATGGCCGGATAGCCGGTCAGCGGCGCCGAGGCATTGGACAGCCAGTAGCTGTCGTTCATGTTGCCCACGTAGTCGCTGCGCAGCAAATTGGGCATACGTGCGGGGCCGATGGCGCCCGCCTGCACCGAATCTGCATCCGAACTCCAGTCGCACTGGCTGCTGCCACCGGCCAGCACCGGCACCTGGGGCAGCGCCGCGTTGATGGCGGCCGAGGCCGGCGTGGCACAGGCCTGCAGCTGCGCGGGCGGCACGTTGGGCACGGCGCCTATGTCGGCATACCAGACCTGGGCATTGCCGCGCCCTGCGGCCACGGTGTTGACCCAGGGAATGGCCGACTCCTCCTTCTGGATGCGGATGAACTCGTCCAGCGACCTGGCCTGGTTCCAGCGCAGCCAGTTGCGGAAGGTGCGGTAGTTGTAGGCGTTGATGTCGCGGATGGCGAACACGCTCTGCGTGGTCCAGCCCAGCGCCGGGTCCATGGCGCCCAGGTTGACCACCGGGCCGTGCACGGTCTTGTACAGCGTGCGCGTGACCTGGTCCTGCCCGCCGGAGGCATTGCGCACGCTCACGGTGATCTTGCTGGCCTGCATGGCCTCGGTCTTGCCGTCGCGCACATAGCGGGTCGGGTCATTGGGCGCCAGCTGGTACATGAACAGGCCGAAGCGCCGCGCCGTGGACACGGTGTGGCTCCAGGCCACATCGTTGTTGAAGCCGATCAGCACCATCGGGATGCCCAGAAAGCTGGCGCCACTGACATCGATCTCGCCGGGAATCGTGAGCTGCGATTGATAGAAGCGGTCCGGCCCCTTCCAGTACCAGTGCGGATTGCCGAACAGCACGCTGCTGCCGCCGCCCGTGGCCTGCTGGCCAAAGCCGTACATGTTGCTGCCGATGCCCGTGGTGCCGCCCACCTGGAACGATGGCGCCACCACCTGCCCCGGCTTGAGCGCGGCCAGCTGCGTCGCGGCCGGCCGGGCCTTCGCCGGCCTGGCCGAGGCCGTTGCTGCCGCAGCCGCTGCAGGCGGCACGGCATTGGCGATCTGGGCCACGAAGTTGCTGTAGCCGCCGGCCAGATTGGCCGTGTACATGCGCCGCCAGATGTCCTGCGCGGTAATGGCCTGCACCCAAGGCTGGCCCGCGCAGGCCGCATTGGTCTTGGCCCCGGCCGGGGTCTCGCGCACCACGCGGTTGTAGCCGGCCACGAAGCCATCGACCAGTTGCTTGAGCTTGTCCGGCTGGGCCTGGATCATGGCGGCCACGGCGTCATCGGAGACGACATGGCGGAAGAAGAAGTCCGAGTCGAGATTGCGCGGCCGGTCGATGGTGCTGTCGTAGACGGCCTGGGCATCGCCGCCCAGGTAGCGCGAGCGCTCCCCGCGGTACGTCAGGAAGGAGTCGGCCATGGTGCACAGGTTGTCCTGCGCCTGGGCATAGCCGGCGCCATAGCCCAGGCCCGTCCAGTCCTTGGCCTTGATGTGCGGAATGCCCATTTCCGTGCGGCGGATCTCCGCGCTGTACTTGCTGCTGGAGCCGTCGCCCGAACCGCCGCAGGCCGCCAAGGCGGCCAGGCAAATCAATGACAGGGGTTTCCATCCACTGCGAACCGCTGGGTACATGCTTTGTCTCCTGGTGTTATGCGTACACAAAGAAAGGCCCCTGTTGGTACGGGGGCCCACAACAGCATAGGAGGGCCGCAAGGGACTGCCTACCCGGCAGTTTCACTAGCAGATGTCAGAGACCCGACAGTGGTTGCAAGGGCTGCAGCGCGCCCGTCAGGCAGCGGATTCGCCCGGCTGGCTCAGGGCCGCCGTCGTGCGCCGGTCGATCTTGCGGCTGAGCACCACCGAGGTATAGGTCTGCTGAATGCCGTCGATCAGGCCGATGCGGTCCAGCAGCGCATCGAGCTTTTCATTGCTCTCGCAGCGCACGAACACCATGTAGTCGTACTGGCCGCTGACGGCAGAGACCTCCTCGACCTCGGTGAAGCGGTTGAGCGCCTGCATGACCAACGTGGCCGTCTTGGGCTGCACGCGGATGCCGCAATACGCCCGCACGGCAGACTGCTCCACGCGTGCGCCCAGGCGCACGCCGTAGCCGGCGATCACGCCCTCTTGCTCCAGCCTGGCAATGCGCGCCACCACCGTGGTGCGCGCCAGATTCATCTGCCGAGCCAGATGTGCGGTGGAAGCCCGTGCATTGGTCTGCAGCAGACGCAGCAGCTGGCGGTCGGTTTCATCAAGACGGTATTCCATGCGGTTCCCTGGATTTCAACGGCAAGCACCCATGGAGGCTGCCCGGATGTGGTTCCACATTTCGGCAGAGATCCCCCCCAATCCGGCGATTTTATGCGTTGCGCATCGTCGATTTATCGACAGGAGTCGTACTTTTCCTGGTACCGCGGCGGCAGGAGCGCCTCTCCAGCCTTCGCCGACCAGCAGCCGCCCCAGCTGGCACCACCAGCTCTTGGGATATTCATCAGAAACAAAAGTAACTAATTACAAATTCTTGGTGCAGCAGAAAGCAGGGACCACGCAGGGACCTGACTACGGAATCGCATGAATCATTAGCATGCGTCCCATGTTTCCTACACAAAAACTGCTCCAGGCGCACCGCTGCCACTTTAGGCAGTGCTGATCGGGCATACCGGCGCCTGCGAACCGCTTTCATCGCCTGCTGTATGCAAGATGGATCAGTACTTGCAAATACATGCATTTCCGCTAGATTGGCTCCGCAGGCGTAAATTTTGTGTACTCAAGTTACCCCGCGCGTCTTGTTTGATTTGCCCCGAGGAGGATTTCCTGTTCCCGCTGCCCGCCGGGCCGCTCGTTCGCCACCATGACAAGGGCATGGCCGCCATGCCCGACGAACGCGCGCACAGTCCGGTGCCTCCATTCGGTCTCCACAGGGGAGACATATGTCACATCGCGCCGCATCCGGAGATCCTTGGAGCCTTCCACAAGCTGCAACACCCTGGCGGGACAGCTTTGTGCTGGGCGGGGTGCTGTTCCTGTGCTCGGCCGTGGCGCTGGGCCTGCGCTCTCCGGAGCATCTGTCGTCCCTGTGGCTGTCCAACGCCCTGCTGCTGGGCTGGATGCTTCGCAGCCCTGCCTACAGCCATAGACACGGCTGGACGGCTGCCGCCGTTGCCATGGCGCTGGCCGAATGGCTTTCCGGTAGTCCGCTGGACCAGACCCTGTGGCTGACCTTTGCCGACCTTGCCGCCGTGGCCTGCGGCTGGGTGATGATGCGGCGCCTGCCGCAGCGGGTGCAGCAGATGCGCTCCCCTTCCTCGGTGCTGCATCTGGTGATGTGCAGCCTGCTGGTGAGCGTGGTCGGAGCCGTGCTGGGCTCGGCGGGCATGCACCATCTCATGCATTGGCCCTGGCAGCCCATGATGGCCATGTGGTTCAGCAGCGAGTTGATGCACATGACCCTGTTGCTGCCTGTGCTGCTGAGCCTTCCGGCAAAGCTGGAGCCGCTGTCCTGGCGCAGCCAGCCATTCAAACAAACGGCGCAAGCCTTGCTGCCGCTGCTTGCCCTGGCGATTTCCGAATCCATTGCCATCTACCTGGGCGGACCAGGCGCGCTGTCGCTCACCATGCCGGCCATGCTGCTGTGCGCCATGCGCTATCGGCTGTTCGTGGTCGCCCTGCTCAACCTGGTCAGCTGCGCCATCAAGCTGGCCACGTTTTCCCATGTGTTGTTCAGCTCGCCCGGCACCGAGCTGGAGACGACGTTCTCCTTCCGCCTGGGTCTGGCCATGCTGTCGATCGGCCCGCTGGCCGTAGCCTGCACGCTCATGGCTTTCAAGGACATGCTCAGCAAGCTGCGCCATGCAGTGAACCACGATGCGCTGACCGGACTGCTGGCACGCACCAGCTTTCTGGAGCGCGCACAGCGCACGCTGGAGCGCCTGCAGCGCGAGCGCCAGTCAGGCGCCATGCTGATGCTCGACCTGGACCACTTCAAGCACATCAACGACCGCCATGGCCATGCCGCCGGCGACCGGGTGCTGCAGGAAGTCTCGGCCCGCCTGTCGCAGGCGCTGCGGCCGCATGAACTCATAGGCCGCCTGGGCGGCGAGGAGTTTGCGGTGCTGCTGCCCGGTGCCGACTGCGTCACGGCCAGAGCCGTGGCCCAGCGGCTGTGCGAGGCCACGCGCGAAATTCGCATCGACATGAACGATGGCGCAGCCATCTGCCCCACGCTGAGCATTGGCATAGGCTGCACGAACATGGCCTACCCACCGCTGGGTTTGAGTGCCTTGCTGCGCATGGCCGATACGGCGCTGTACCAGGCCAAGGCCAGCGGCCGCGACCGCTACTTCGTGGCCGGCGAGCGGCCGGGCGATGCCGACTCACCGGCCTTTGCCTGCGAGCATTCCGGGGGCGCCAAAGCGGCCTGACACCAGGCACCGCCTCGGCGTTTTGCCAGCGCTCAGCGCAGGCGGCGGGTGCCGTTTCCTTCGTCGAGCTTGAAGCCCGCCACGGCCTGCGCCAGCTGCACCGCCTGCTGCTGCAGCGACTGCGCTGCGGCCGTGACCTCTTCCACCAGGGCAGCGTTCTGCTGCGTGACCTGGTCCATCTGGCCGATGGCGCTGCCCACCTCGGCAATGCCACGGCTTTGCTCCTGGCTGGCGTTGCTGATCTCGGCCACCAGCGTGCTGAGCTTGCGCACGCCGTCCACGGCCTGGTCGATGGTGGTGCCCGCATTGCGCACCAGGCGGCTGCCCGTGTCGATCTGGCCCACGGAATCATCGATCAGCGCCTTGATCTCCCTGGCCGCCGTGGCGCTGCGTTGCGCCAGCGTGCGCACCTCGCTGGCGACCACGGCAAAGCCCCGACCCTGCTCGCCGGCGCGCGCCGCTTCCACCGCCGCGTTCAGCGCGAGGATGTTGGTCTGGAAGGCAATGGAGTCGATCACGCCGATGATGCTTTCGATCTTGCGGGCCGAGGCCTCGATGCCGCCCATGGTCTGCACCACCTGGCCGACGGCCTCTCCGCCCTGGGTGGCGATCTGCGAGGCGCTGGTGGCCAGCTCGCTGGCCTGGCGGGCATTGGCCGCGTTCTGCTGCACGGTTGCCGTGATCTGCTCCATGGCGGCTGCCGTCTGCTCCAGCGAGCTGGCCTGCTGCTCGGTGCGTGACGACAGGTCCTGGTTGCCACCCGCAATCTCTGCCGACGCCATGCGCACCGATTCCGACGACTCGCGAATGCGCAGCAGCACCGTGGCGATCTTGTCCACGAACTGGTTGAAGGACTGGCCGATCTGCGCCAGCTCATCGCGGCCGGCAGAGGTGAGGCGGCGGGTCAGATCGCCTTCGCCCGAGGCGATGTCCTGCAGCGCATCGCGTGCCACGGCCAGGCGGTTGAGCATGCGGCGCAGCGCCACGGTCAGCAGCACCGCCGCGCCCAGCACGGACAGCACGGTGATGAGGGCGGCCACCTGCAGCAGCGCCCGCACCGAATCCGTAGCCTGTGCGCGGTCGATCACCACGGCCAGCGTCCAGGGCGTGCCCTCGACCTTGGCTGCGTAGAGCATCTGCGGCTCGCCATCGAGCACCAGATCGGCGCGGCCGCCCTGCTCGGCCAGGCGCTTGATCAGCGCGGCATCGAGTTCAGGGGCAATCGCGGAAGCGGGCTTGAGCGCCAGCTCGGGCTTGGCGTAGGCCAGCAGGCGGCCTTCGCCATCAATCAGAAAGGCAAAGCTTTTTTCCTGGGGACGGATGGCGGCCACTTTCCTGGACATGGCGGCCAACCGCACATCAGTGCCGACAACAGCCGTGATGGCGCCCGAGCTGCCGACCGGATCGACAAAGCTGATGGTCAGCTCGCCGGTGCTGGCATCGACATAGGCCGGCGTCACGCCTGGCCGGCCTTCGCGCACGGCCTGCTTGAACCAGTCGCGCTGGGTTCCGTCGTAGTTCTCCGGCATGGGATGGGTGAACACGGCGCGTTTGTCGGCATGGACGAAATAGGCGTCATCGAAGCCGCCAGCCTGCTGGCCGGCCAGCAGGAAGGGAACGGGGTCCGGCTGGTCCACCGCCTTCTTCAATGAGCCGGTGATGCGCTGCTTGTCCTGAACCCAGTCGGTCAGTGTGGATGCATGGGCCCGCGTGAGCTGGCCGATGTTTTCGTCGATATCGGACAGCGTGCTGCTGCGCGCCGTCCAGAAGGTGGCCATGGACAGCGCGAACAGCGCGGCCACGGTGATTGCTACGCAGATGAGGATCAGGCGGGCACGAAGTGTTTGAAACATGATGCGTAGTGAAGGCAAAACGAGGGCTGTGAATGCCCACCGAGCCTATCCGAGACGCATCGGCCGCCAGAGCTCGAAGAGTGCGTACTTGCCCTTGTAATTGCCTGCTTCTTGCGTGCGAAGAAGCCCGCTGGCTAGCCCCTTCTTGCAGGCACTGCATTGCTGGCAGCGCCGCCCAAGCTGCAGTCGTCAGCCTTTTGCAAGAACCAGTCACAAGCTTGAAGGATGCGTGCTATAGTGTCAATTTGTAACACAGACACTTGCCGCCCTGGCTGCGGGATTTTTCTGTCGCAAACGCCAGAGCCTTGATTCCAGGACCCTGCCGTTTGCGCCGCGCACCCTGTGTTTTTCCCTCCCTCATATTTTTGGGGTGCACCACGCGGCCTTTTCTTCCCTTGCATGGACTGCCATTGATCGAGAGTGGCTTCCCATCGGGGGCCGGCAGGGAGCCGGGCAAGAAAGTGTTTCACCTTGATACAAAAATGCCGATAAGAAGGCAGATCTGTCATTCAAGGGAAGAGAAACATGAAGCGATGCATCATCAAAGTGGCCGGCGCCTGCTACACAGCCCTGTTCCCCAGCACCTGCGCCGCTGTGGCAGACGCGATGGCCCGGTTTCCATACGCTACAAAAATCAGCGTCCGACTCGCCTAGACTCGGGCAAGATGGGAATCCGTTCTCAGACAGGTTCCAGGCAATACGCCTGTCGCCGTCCGGGTGTTGCGCGGCAGTGTAGGCTCACTTTGCCAAAAGTCTCCTAAGATTCCTTTATATTGGCAGATCAACATCCATTGATATACATGACTACCGACTACAAGACACTGCTGCAGCAGAAAGCCCATCTCGAAGCCCAGATCGCCGAAGTGCTCAAGACCGAGAAGTCCGGAGCCATTGCCCAAGTGCGCACCATCATCGACCAATACGGATTGACCGAGGCCGACGTCTTCCCTTCATCCAAAGCCAAGGCTGGTGGCGGTTTCCGCGTGGTCGGCGTCCCCAAGTACCGCGACCCGGCCACGGGCGCGACCTGGACCGGCCGTGGCAAGCAGCCCCGCTGGATCGAAGGCAAGGACCGCACTCCCTTCGCCATATGAGGTTCGGCGCAGCCCGCCCCCTGGCAGCCACCAAGCTGCGACAGAGCCCGCCAAGTGCGGGCTTTTTGGTGCCAGAAGCAGCGGGTTAACCCTATTGCTCAGAAGTTACAAATTCTTCAATGTAGTGCAGATGCGTGAACCGATGGGTGCCGGCATGTTTCGGTACCCAAGCAACCACAACAAGGGAAACAGCAGGTATCACACAGGGAACTGTCCTACAGCCCTGCTCTCCAAATCATGTTTGCCACGCCTTTGCAGCAAGCGCAAGCCATGTGGATGCAACCACGCAGCGGCGAAGTCCAGGTGGCCACTGGATCGATCCGCAGCCACCACGAACCATTTTCCAGCCGGGCCAGGGAGACTATCTCCTCCCTCCCCTCTCACTGACTTACCCTGGCAGGCCCGCAAGGGCACCGGCTTTTCTCTTCAAGGACCGCCCTCGGGCGGTCCTTTTTTCTGCGTGTGTTATTGCGCCTGGGTGCTGGTCAACGCAAGGCTGGCACGGCATGGCCCACCTTGAACACGGCCACCATGCCCGACAGGCGCTGCGCCTGGTCGCTGAGGGCGGCGGCCGCCGCTGCGGACTCCTCCACGAGAGCCGCATTTTGCTGCGTCATCTGGTCCAGCTGGCTGACTGCCTGGTTGACCTGGCCAATGCCGTCGCGCTGCTCGGTGGAAGATGCCGTGATCTCGCCGATCATGTCCGAGACCTTGCGCACGCTGCCCACGATATCGTCCATCACCTGGCCGGCCTGGGCCACCTGGGCCGAGCCTTCCTGCGCGGCATCGACCGAGGTGCTGATCAGCACCTTGATCTCCTTGGCGGCCTCGGCGCTGCGATGGGCCAGGGCCCGCACTTCACCGGCCACCACGGCAAAGCCGCGGCCCTGCTCGCCTGCGCGGGCCGCTTCCACGGCAGCGTTGAGCGCCAGGATGTTGGTCTGGAAGGCAATGGAGTCGATGACACCGATGATGTCGGAGATGCGGCGCGCGCTGTCGCCGATGCGATCCATGCTGGCCACCACATGGCCCACCACGGCGCCGCCGCGCTCGGCGGCCTGGGCGGCGCTGCCGGCCAGATGATTGGCCTGGCGCGCGGTGTCGGCAGCCTGGCCCACGGTGGCGGTCAGTTGCTCCATGCTGGCGGCCGTTTCCTCCAGATTGGACGCCGTCTGCTCAGTGCGCGAAGACAGGTTGTGGTTGCCCGCGGCAATCTCGGTGGATGCGGTGGAGATGGAATGCACGCTGTCACGCACCTCCGTCACCAGCCCGCGCAGCCGCGCCGCCATGCCCGAGACCGAGCGCAGCAGGTGGCCGAACTCGTCCTTGCGACTGTCATCGGCCGACACCGTGAGGTCGCCCTGGGCGATGGCGTCCGTCAACTGCACGGCACGTTCCAGCGGACGGGTGATGGCCCGCGTCAGCACCAACGCCAGCGCCAGGCCCGCCAGAAGGACCACGCCCTGGACGATCCAGGCCAGCACGCTGGCCTGCTGCCGGGCGGCCTGGGCCTGCTCGCGGGCTGCATCGCGCTGGCTGCGCTGCAGCTGCACGAAGACTTCCAGCGAGTCCACGTAGCGGCCAATGGCGCCCAGGTACTGCTGCTGGACGAACTCGCGGAATGCCGCTGCATCGCCGGTCAACTTGATCTCGCGCGCCCGCTTGTTCAGTGCCAGCACCTCGGTGCGGATGGCGGCAATGCGCTCCAGCGCCGCCTTGTCGGCCTCGCTGGCGCCCTTGACGATCTCGGCCTGCAGCTTGGTGATCAGTGCCGAGCCTTCCTTGACCCGGCCGTCGAGCAGGCGGGTCAGTTCCTCATCGGTGGAGGCATTGCTGGCCAGAACCCGCTCGCCCGTGGTCTCCGTTGCGCCCTTCCATTGAATGGCCAGGCTGATGCGACTTTCGTACTCGGACAGCGTCTGCATGCCGTGGTCCATGGCGCGAGCCGCCGCAAACTGTGCCCAAAGCGAGACCGCAAGCATCATCGCCAGCAAGCCGCCCAGCGTGCCCCAAAGCTTGGCGGACACGCTCCATTGATCAAATTTCATTCGTAGCACTCTCGTCGGAAAAACCGAATACAGGAAAGGTGAAACAACAGGCCGCGCACATCAGCGGCGACCGTATCCCGGCGCAACGCCTTGCCATATCGGCATAGGCCACCAATCCGGAAAAGATGACCTGCTCTTTCGTCACAAATGCCCGGGACTTGAGGCCCCCGCACGGGCAGGCCCGATATCGCCAGCCGTGCACAACGCGGAACATGCGCCCATGCGGTCGCAAGCGCCGTGGCAACGGATGCAAAATGGACCGGCGCTTCGGAATGCAGCACCATTCAATGCCGCAATCGCGAAGCTGTCGCCACCCGCACCTGCCAGTGCATAACACGCTGTGGATGTGTCACTCGATACCGATCGCCTCTATGTATTGATTGCGCCGCTGAGCATTCTGCTGCTCAGTTGCACGCTGGCCGTGTGCTGGCTGGTGCAGCGGCGCCAGCGTTACCTGCTGTGGATTGCGGGCGGATACGCCCTGGTTTCTCTGGCGCTGGCCTGGCAAAGCCTTGCACCCCGGGAAGAACTGCACCACTGGGCCGTGTTCACGGGCGCCATGTATCTGTTCGGCACCTGGTGCTTCGCGCGCTGCATGGCGGGGCGCTATGGCGTCTCGGCCCATCCCTTGCTAGGGCTGCTCATAGGCGCCGTCGTCCTGGCTGCGCTGTACTACTACAGCAGGGTCCAGGTCGATCTGTGGGTGCGCGTGCACTGGCTCAACACCGGCCTGGGCCTGCTGCAGATGCTGCCGGCGCCCGCCATGCTGCGGCGCCGGCCGCCTCAGGATTGGCTGGAGAGAATGCTCTACTGGTCCTACGTGGTGTTTGCCGGCTACACCGCTGCCCGGCCGCTGCTGGTGCTGGCCCTTGGCAGCACCGATCTCAACGAGATTGCACGCTCCACCTACTGGCTGGTCACCCTGGTCAGCACGCTGTCGTTTGCGCTGCTGTTCACCCTCATGCTGCTGGCATGCACGGTGCGCGATGTCTTCACCGCGCTGCGCGAGGAGCGCAACCACGACTCGCTGACCAACCTGCTCAACCGCCGCGCCTTCCAGGAGGCTGCCGAACTGCGCCTGGCCGATCCGCACATGGCCCCGATCTCCGTGCTGATAGGCGACATAGACCACTTCAAGCGCATCAATGACAGCTGGGGACATGACTGCGGGGACCGTGTATTGCAGGCCGTGGCCCAGACCCTGCAGCAACACGTGCGCAACGACGATCTGGTGTCACGCTTTGGCGGCGAGGAATTCGTGCTGCTGCTGATGCGCACCACGCCCCAGGAGGCCGAGCGCGTGGCCCAGCGCATACGCGCCCAGCTCAGCGCGGACGGCTATGTGCTGGCGGCCGGCCAGAGGGTGACCATCAGCTTCGGCATCGCACCCGTGGCCGCCAACACCGCCTTGACCGATGCGCTGACGCGCGCCGACGGCCTGCTGTATGCCGCCAAGCAGGCGGGCCGCGACCGCGTGCATGTGGCCACGGACCCTGGCCGCAGGGTGCCGCAGGCCGTCTGAAACAGGAAGCGCGCAGCGCCTTCTTCGCACGCCCATTCATCAAAATCCGTGGAAAAGAAAAAGCCCGCCAGGATGTGGCGGGCTTGTTCGCAAAGGCAGGGTGAATGCCTTATTTTTTTGCGTCCTTCAAGACTTCCTTCACATCACCCAGCTTCTTCTGGGCCGTGCCTTCGACCTGCTTGGCAATGCCCTTGGCCTGTTGCTCGGGGCTGTCGATCAACTCGCCAGCCTTTTGCTGAACCTTGCCTGCGGCATCCTTGAGCGTGCCCTTGATCTGATCCGTGTTCATAGTTGCGTCCTTTGCTGCAAGAGCCTTCAAAAAGGGATAGGTTGTTTAACACCCAACGCAACGATACGCGTGGCAAACCGGGGCGCGCGCCAGCGCGCTGCAACGATACGCGTGGTCTGAGGCCTACAGCCTCAGGTCTTCTTGCTGGTGCGACGGGCGGCCTGCGCGCCATCCCCCGTGGCCTTGGGCAAAGACGCGGCCTCACCCGCTTCTGAGCGCAGGCGCTTGAGGGCTTCGGTCACCACGGCCTCCTTGTGCGCCTCGAACAGGCCTGCAGCGGCGTCCTTGTGTTCTTGCAGCAAGCGGCACAGGCGCGCGATTTCCTTTTTCAACTCCGCCACATCCAGGTCCGGGCCGGCCTGGGCCGTGTCGCCGGCTTCATCCAATTCGAAGCTGCGCCGTATGCGGGCAACGATTTCGGCATTCATGGAACGGTGGCCTGCCTTTGCCACTTCCGAGATGCGATCGCGCATTCCATCCGGGAAACGGACGATGAAGCGCTCCTGGGTTTCGCTGGGAAAGGGTTTTCGTTGCATTGGGCGATGGTACCTGCCTGATGCAAATTCAGATTCATGCCTAGTTGACATGATTCCAAGTTGGCATAACATTTGAATCGGCCCGACCGAGGCCTGGGCAAGCCAGCACCCATGCCTATGCCCGTGCCGATGCTCGTGCGTACGAGCACTGAACCCCAGACCTATTGCGCAATAACAGAACCATGCCGGACACAGACATGCACGCCTGCGCGCGCCTTGCGCAGGCCCTCGCCAGAGCGCCCGATCCGGAGAGCCTGGCGACCGATGCGCTATGCCACATCAGCGCGGCGCTGAGCGTGCTGGAAATGCATGTGGAAAGATCCAACCGCGCCATGGTGGTCGGTGTCCACGACCTGCTGCGCAGCTACCACCTCAAGGCAGACCGTGCCGCGGCAGAGCAGCCGGTCGAGGCGCTGGCCAGCAGCGTGCTGCCGCAGATGTCGGCCGACCTTCAAGGCCTGCTGGAAATCATTGACCGCGTGAACGACGACGAGATGGACGACCCCATCCTCTATGCCGTGAGCTACCTGCTCAGGGCGGCCAAGAGATTCTCGGATGCGGCGCCGCAGGCATAGCGGCCTGCGCATCGCCGCCTGACCTCACTCCTCGTTGGTCCACTCCACCCGCGCGCCCAGGCTGCGCAGGTTCTCGACGAAGTGCGGATGCGCACGGCGAATCGGCGTGGCGTTGCGGATCTCCGAGCGACCCTCGATGCTGCTGGCGACCATGAACAGCGCAATCGCCACGCGGATGATGTAGGGGCTCTCCACCACGGCCGGCGTCAGCGGATTGCCGCCAAAGGTGACCACGCGATGCGGGTCCGAAGAAAACACATGGGCACCGAACTTGGACAGCTCGCCCGTCCAGCCCAGCGCGCCGTCGTAGATCTTGTTCCAGAACAGCGCATTGCCCTGCGCATGCACACCCAGCGCAATGAAGATGGGCAGCAGATCCACCGGAAAGTACGGCCAGGGAGCGGCTTCCACCTTGGTGAGCACATTGCTGGTGAAAGGCGTCTGCACCTTCAGCGGCCCCGAGCGCAGCGCGCGCGACCAGCCGTTCTTGTGCTCCACCTGCACGCCAAACTTGGCGAAGGTGCGGTCGATCAGCGGAAAGTTGTCCGGCGTGCTGTTGCGCACCTCCACATCGCCGCCCGTGATCGCGCCCAGCGCGAGAAAGGTGGTGATCTCGTGGAAGTCTTCCTCGAAGGTGAAATCGCCGCCGCCCAGCGGCGCACCGCCCCGCACCGTCAGCCGAGAGGTGCCGATGCCGTCAATATCGGCACCCATCATCACCATGAAGCGGCAGAACTCCTGCACATGCGGCTCGCAGGCCGCATTGGTCAGCATGGACTCGCCCTGCGCAGCCACGGCGCACAGCACGAAGTTCTCCGTGGCCGTGACGGAGGCGTAGTCCAGCCAGTGGCGCACGGCCTTGAGCGGCGCGGCACTGTGGATCAGCAGGGAGCCGCTGGCGCGTTCCACCTCTCCGCCAAAGGAGCGAAAGATGTCCACGTGCGGATCGATCTCGCGCACACCCAGCGTGCAGCCCTTGACGTTGTCCTCCAGCCGCGCCACGCCAAAGCGCGCCAGCAGCGGCGGCACCAGCATGATGGAAGAGCGCATTTCCTCGGGCAGGCGGTGCGAGGACGCGTCGAAGCGCGTGTCGCGGTGGTGCAGCTGCAGCGTGCGCGTGGCCTCGTCCAGCTGCACCTCGCTGCCCAGCGTGCGAAAGATGTCGAGGATCTTGCGCACATCCGTGATGTCCGGCACGCCATGCAGCCGCAGCGGCTGATCGGTCAGCAGCGTGGCGCACAGAATCGGCAGCACTGCATTCTTGTTGGCGGAGGGAACGACGCGGCCGCGCAAAGGCGTGCCGCCGTGGACGATGAGATTGGACATGGGGTGCAGCGCTAGCAGCGATAGGACAACGCGTGATTCTAGGGTTGCCGGGCTGCCCGCAGGCCTTGCAGCGGCAGCGCACGCCCGCTGTTTCAACAGGTTTCGTATCCAGGCCGCCTACCCGACAACAAAGCGTCAGCCTCAGCCCTGCACTTCGTGCCCGTAGACGATGAAGCCCCGGTGCTCGGCCACCTGGTCATACAGCGCGCGGCCCGCCTCGTTGGAGGACTGCGTCTGCCAATACACGCGGCGCGCTCCCGCCTGCGCAGCCTGCGCATAGACCGCACGGATGAGTGACTTGCCAATGCCCTGCTTGCGCCGCCGCGCATCGGCAAACAGATCCTGCAGATAGCACACCGGCTCCAGCCGCGTGGTGCTGCGATGAAACAGGTAGTGCGCCAGGCCGACCAGCTCACCCTCGCTCTCCGCCACGAGCGCAAACACCGGCTCCAGCGGATTGAGGAAACGCTCCCAGGTGGCCTGTGTGATGCCTTCGGGCAGCGCCGTCTCGCCAGCGCGCCCATAAAAGGCGTTGTAGCCCTGCCAGAGAGGAAGCCATTGGTGGTGATCCGCCTGTGTGACAGGCCGGATCTGAAGCGGAGGAACAAGGGACGGCATGGAACTCCTGGCAAATAAATGAAATGGGGACCAGGAATTCTAGGCATGGCAAGCCGCCGCAAAGAGGCTTGCAGGCCACTCCTTGCACCCCTGCGAGGCCTGAGGACGCAGCGCACAGCGCGTCCGCAAAACACATACACGGCGTACAGGCGCGGCCTACATGCGACCTCAGCCTTGGCCCGCACAGAAACACCGCGCAACCAATTGAAATAGAGCCCATAGGAGAGCACGTACCCAGAAACCTCTCCAAATCATGTGACGGAGATACAAGATGAGTCGAGTCGTTCCGACAGAAAGCTTCAACCCGGACCCGGATGCCCGCTACCACCGCAGCCTGCTGGAAGCCTTTCCCGTGCGCGGCAACCAGCCTTTGCTGCTGCGCATGGAGCCACGCTCGCCCCTGGGGCGCCTGTACGCGCGGGGCTTGCGCGCATTGCGGGCCGCATTCGCCACCGAACTGCCGAGAACCTTCTGATGCGACACCTCTTCCTCGTCTTTCTGTGGTCCGCGATCTGCGCCATTTCCTTTGCCGTGGCAATGCTGGCCAGCCCCATGCTCAGCCACGCCATCTGACCGTGCTGCCAGCGGGCGTGCCGCTGCCTTCACCACGCCCATAAAACCATCGGCCATCTACTTGGCCGTCTTCAATGCGGCTTTATCCGACTCTGGATGCCAATGCCTGCCGCCTACACTGCGCCAGTCCATTTGCTTACAAAGGAATTGCCCGTGAAGAAAAGCACATTGCAGATTCGTCCCGTCGTGGGCGCATTGCTGGTGGGATTTGCCGGGATTGCTGCCCTTTCCAGCGCCTGGGCCTGTACCCGCCTTGTCTATTTGGGTGCGAATGGCCAGGTCGTGACGGCACGCTCCATGGATTGGAAAAGCGACATCGTCAGCAATCTCTGGGTACTGCCGCGCGGCATGGAGCGCAGCGGCAAGGCCGGCCCCAATTCCCTGCGCTGGACTTCCAGGTACGGCAGCGTTGTCACCTCAGGCTATGACGTGTCCACCACCGATGGAGTCAATGAGGCCGGCCTGAATGCCAACCTGCTATGGCTCGTGGAATCCCAATATCCCGCTTTCGGCGCAGGCAGCAAACCCGGCCTGACCATTGCGGCCTGGGCGCAATATGTGCTGGACAACTTCGCCACCGTGAAGGAAGCCGTCGCGGCTTTGGAGAAAGAGCCCTTCACCATCGTCTCGGACAACGTGCCCGGAGAGAACCGCCTGACAACGCTGCACCTCTCGATGTCCGACGCCAGCGGCGACAGCGCGATCGTCGAATACATCAACGGCCGGCAGGTGATACACCACGGCCGTGAATACCAGGTCATGACCAACTCGCCGACCTTCGATCAGCAACTGGCCCTGAACGCCTATTGGAAGCAAGTGGGCGGAACCACCATGCTGCCCGGCACCAACCGGGCCGCCGACCGCTTTGCCCGCGCATCGTTCTACGTCAACGCCATCCCCAAAAGCCCGGACCCCAACAAGGCGCTTGCCAGCGTTTTCAGCGTGATCCGCAACGCCTCGGTGCCATATGGCCTGAACACTCCCGAAGAGCCCAACATTTCGTCTACCCGCTGGAGAACCGTGTTCGACCACCAGCGCAAGCTCTATTTCTTCGAGTCGGCGCTGACACCGAACACCTTCTGGGTGGACCTCAAGGCACTGGACTTCAGCAAGCAAACAGGCAAGGTGCTCAAGCTCGACCTGGGACCGGATCAGGACCACACATTCTCGGGCGATGCCACGCGGAATTTTCAGGAATCGGCACCTTTTGAGTTTCTTGGATTGTGAGAGTCAACTTCAGGCGCAGGCCATGGGCTCGCGCACTGCTGCCTCAATGTTGACTTTGCGTTGTGCTTTGCATAGGAAAAGGCCTCGCATTAACTCGAGGCCTTTTCCATTGAAAACCAAAAATAGCAGAGCTAATCGCCACCAATCAATGCCATGATGGTTTATTGGCATTCATCCGGGAAAATAAATCCAAAAGATAAAATTCAATAATCCCAAAATCAATAAATTTGAATTTTCTATTGATTGATTTATATCAATATATAAACAACATCAAAACGACTCCTACAACCCGAAATCAAGTAATTCCTCAATAGACAATATTCAGGCCATCACATAGCATCGCGCTCGCAAAATATATTCACCAAGGGATGAGGAAAAATGCGAGCAACGACACCGAATCAACAAAGATGGATTAGGCCTTGGCCTGAAGTGCGCAAGGGCATATTGAATGCGCGTGTTCTGGCAGCTTGCGCTGCGTGCCTGGCCCCTGCGGCCTGGGCAGCGCCCTGCGTCAGTGGAACGGTGTACACCGCCGCTGGCGGACCCCAGGTTTGCACCGTACCTGCAGGCATCACTACCATGACCGTCACCCTCATCGGCGGTGGCGGCGGGGGCGTTTTCAGCTCATCCATGGTCACAGGAGGAAACGCTGCCGTTGGCACAGGCAGCTTGGCGGTGACTCCTACCAACAACCTGCTGATCAGCGTCGGAGGCGGAGGTGCCACAGGAGGGCCTGTGGGCGCAGGGGGCGGTGGAAGCAGCAGCATCATCGACACATCCGCCCTCACCGTTCTAGCCGTGGCGGGCGGCGGAGGCGGCGCCGGCCGCAACGACACCGCTGGAGTTTCCGGTGGCAATGCGGGAGTGGGCGTCGGAGGTGGCAACGGCAGCAATGGAACGATGGGCAACGCGGCACACCCTGGTGGCGCGGGCGGCACGGTGGCTGGTACGGGCGGGGCCGGTGGCGTCGGCACCGACGGCACGGGAGGCGCTGGGGGCAGCACCGGCAGCAGGGACGGCAGCACGGCCACAGGCAATGACGGAGGCGGCAGCGGCAGCGGCGTGGGTCCTGCAGGACCAGGAGCCAGTGGCGCCAGCGCCGGCAGCATGGGTCCCGGTTTGGGCGGTGGCGGAGCAGGCGGCGGGGGAGCCGGGGGCTACAACGCCGGTGGCGGCGGCGGCGGCTACGGGGGTGGCGGCGGCGGCGGCGGGAACGCAGGCAACGCTGGCGACATAGGCGGCGCTGGCGGTGGAGGCAGCAGCTACGGCGCCGGAATCACATTCGCAGCAGCCACCAGCGGAGCGGGTATGGGTGGCGTCGGAGATTCGAATGGTGCGGACGGGTCCGTTCTGATCACCTTCGCGCCCCCAATCGCGTCAGCCCAGGCCATCCCTACGCTTGGCGAATGGAGCTTGCTGCTGCTGTCGGGCCTGCTGGCCTTGGTCGGCGTAGCCAGGACGCGGCGCCAGCACTGAGGCATGCGCCGCCAGCGTTGATGCAGCCCTGACCCAAAAAACAAGGCCCGCAACTGCGGGCCTTTTCTTCGTCTGCGTGTCTACAGGCGGCGTGCGGCGATCTGCAGGCGCTCGGCCAGCGTGGGCTTTGCAGCCAAGCGCTCTGCCGTTCCCAGCACCCCATCGCGGCCCGTTACCGCCCGCGCTATCAGTGCCGTGCCCAGCGCACCACTCAC
Organism: Delftia sp. ASV31; assembly: GCF_016428765.1. NCBI lineage: Bacteria > Pseudomonadati > Pseudomonadota > Betaproteobacteria > Burkholderiales > Comamonadaceae > Delftia > Delftia sp. ASV31. The sequence goes on along the minus strand of NZ_JAELTK010000067.1, from coordinate 6,399 downwards.
AACACGGCCCATGCCACTTTCCGTCCGCCGGGCGTGGCGCAGAGCCAATAGGCCAGCACCGAGCACCAGCCAGTGCTCTCCCGTGAATCCCTTGCGAGAGTCATCCCACTTGCGCAGGTCCTGGATCTTTTCTGAAATCGCCATTCATTGCTCCTGTTTCTTCAGAGCTTGCATGGTGCCCCGCCAGCGGGCTGCAGGCTGTCGGTCTCTGAGCAAGATTCCGGTGGCGAGAGTCCTACGGGCGCGTTGTGGGGGGGGGCCAGCCCTGTAGTCCAGCTCAATGCGCTCCCACTGGGGGGCTTGCTTCTGTTCCTTGCTCATCCTGCCGAACGTGGCAGGCTTGGGACGGCACCGTCATCTCTGCGAGGCCGCTCGACGGGTGATCTCCGAGCTGGGCAGCAGGCCTGTGGCGAAGCTGTCATCGACAGCCTGTTGCGCACCGATCCAGGTTTCGCGATCCATCAGCATCGCGGCCTCGGCCTCGGCCTCGGCAATCCCCGAGCGGTGGGCATACAGCGCAGCCATCGCGGCATCGAACGTCGCCAGCACGGCGGCTGTGTCCGTCATGTCGTGGCGGTTTCCGACGGCCACGGCCCAGGCGTTGTGGATCATCAGAAACGATCCATCGCCCATCAGGATCTCGTCGCCGGCCATGGCAATCACCGAAGCCACCGAGGCGGCCACGCCCAGCACGCGGATGATCACCTTTGCCTTGTGCTCGCGCAGCAGGTTGTAGATGGCCATGCCCTCGAAGAAGTCGCCACCCGGTGAGTTGAGGTTGTCCAACACGGGGAGCGCGCTCTTCAAAGTTTGCAACTTGGACATGGAAGGCCCCAAATGGAAACGCCACCCGAAGGTGGCGGTGAACAGCGATAAAGGCCTTGGCCACTAGGGCTTCGTGGGCATCTTCTTCATCTGATCGCAGGACTGCTGCTGTTGCTGCGCAGACATCGAAGACCACTTCTTCTTGAAGTCACTGGCTGCAGCGCTGTAGAGCTTCTCGTAGTCAGTCTCGGAGACCTTCAGATCAGATAGCGTCGCCGACTTCTGCTTTGCTTTCGCCTCATCTACCTTCTGGCTGGGCATGTGCTTGCATGCCAGTGCCATCTCGTTCATGGAGGCAGACATGCGAACGATGCCAGCAGCCACCGCGGTATTTGGATCATCTGCAGAAAATGCGCTGGAAGCTCCCAGCGCTACTACCAGAGCCGCAACAATCTTCATCCTTCGAGCCTCCTCAAAAGAACACATCATATTGGCAGGGCCCACAGAGTGCCATTTGATGGCCGCACTATGCCGGGCGTGGACCTGTTTGAAGCTTGCGGGAGTCGGCCGTCTGAATCCGCAGCGGCAGTGGCTGATGCGTGGTCGCTGAGCCATGGCCACTCAGTGGATCGCCACGCCCTCGGACTTGAGGGCGTTGAACTCATCGCGGCTCACCTTGCGTTCCACGGTCTCAGCAGCCACGAAGCTGAGATCCACGACGCCGGCCAGTTGCACAACGCCGCGCGGGGGTTCGAGCTTCAGCACCTAGCCAATGGGATGGCCATTCACGAAGATCAGGCGTCTGACGCCATCGCGGATGGATCTCTACCTTCTGGGCCGAGTCGTGCGCCTGAGCCTTGGCCTGCGTCGGGATGATTCGCTCCACGTCATCTTCGATATGGCGGTAGACGAGGCCTTTGGCTTCTTCCGTCTGGGGCATGTGGGCCTCCTTGAGGGGATGGAAGTTGCCGCCACGCAGGCCTTGCACCCCATGCGCAATGCATGCTTTGCCGGGTGCGCCTGGTGGCGGCGGAAAAGCAAAGGCCGCCATCTTGGGCGGCCTTTGCTTGGCAAACTCTTTCTTAGGCTGGTTCGACAGTGATTTCAAACTCTTCGCCGATAACAACAAACCTCACCATTCTCACCAGGTAATTTCGGTTGAATGACTCATGCTTCACCGGCAAAGCAATCAGGTCACCCTTCGCAGGAATGTGACTGATCCTCAACTCCAAAAGCAGTTGATCACCCTCTACGTTAGACGCCGAGCCATCGAGAATAAAACGAACCAGAGAACTCATACACCCTCCAAATGCCGACGTTGGCACCGGAGGATTCTAGGAATCCTGCTCACCAATCGACTCGGCAAAACACCAGTATCCAAACAGTACGGGGCTGGGATTCGAACCCAGGAAGACCTTCGAATTGGCTCTAGGCGCCACGCCGATCCTTTTGCATCTAGTCGTCACCCTTCGAGCTCGGGCACTCCGCCAAATCCATTCTTCCATCGGACTTACGGCGCAATGCCGCTGGGGGATATGCCGTTCGCCTCGCAACGAGCATCGTAGCAGCCCACGGAGGAGATCTCGTGCGCACCCTTCCCACAGCGCGCGTCCCGGTTGGTTCGGGCGCAAACGAAAAAGCCCCGACTACGTGAGCAATCGGCGCTTGAATCTAGTTTGATGAGTTCGACTGTGGGCCGCCTAAGGTTCGAGGGAGGAAAACGCCCTTTTAGCTTACGATGGATGCTCATCAACCACCATCGTCAGGAGGCCGGAGCATGGAAAAAGGTATGTCGGAAGTCCCGGGATTCCCATGCCCGATTTGCAATCGCATCATCAGACTATCGCTGATCGACCTTCTCCAAAAGAAGGAAGTAACCTGCAGTCAGTGCATGTCCACCTTCAAGATGGATAACCCTGCGCCTGAAGATGATGTCAGGAGGCAAAGTTTTCTAAGGCTGGCGAGCGGCCCGACCACTTGGCACAGATAAAAAGTCCGCTGGCGAACCTATCGGGCTATTTCTTTTGACTGTGTTTCCATCTCTTGCTCACCGACGCCCTTGGAATCTACATTTCGAGTGCTTTTGCACGAGCAATCAATTAGCACATAACAAACGAAAACTCAATAGCACAAACACCCAGTTGCACATAAATGACTATTAATAAAATTCATCGATAGTCGAAGATTCCAGCTATCAGAATCCGGCGTCCGCAACAATTCTTAACATTCCTAGGGCGCCATGAAGTCAGCACTCAAGAAGTCCGCAGCGGCAGCTGCTATGTGCCTCGCAGCCATCGGGGCCGTTCACGCAGCTACCTACAGCGCGGCAACCACTGGACCCTACACTGCAAAAACGGACTTCACCGTGTGTAGCGGTGGTCCGTGCCAGAACTACACCCTGGCCATGACCCCCTCTGGCTCGTTCACTACTTCGGCGCCACTTGCAGCCAACCTTTCGAACGCAAACATCGCAGCGCAAATCACATCATTCAGCTTCAACGATGGGATCAACACGTTTGCGAGCACCGACCCCAACGTGAGGATCTTCCAAGCAATCGTCTCAACATCTGCTACCGGCTCTATTACAAGTTCCGCCCTCTTACTCGAACTCTGGCAGACGGGAACGTCGCCACATGCAGTTGGCGACAAGGTGGCCCTTATTCAGATTGGAAACAGTGTCTTCGCAACGAATACTCTCAACTGCACAGGGGTTGGAACGACCCCTGCGGGAGCAGCTGACTCGTGCGTTTTGGGCCCTGGGGATATCGGTGCCTCGAATGCGAGCGGCGCGGCATGGACTTGGGCAGCCGTCACACCTCCAGCGACCGCAGCAACACCGGTGCCGTCAACGTCTGCCCTCGGCTTGCTCGTTCTATCAGCTCTGTTAGGCGGGGCCGGTTTGGCAATCTCAAGGCGCAATCGCAACGCTTAATTTCTGCACCTGACCCAAATGACAAAGCCCGCTGGCGAACCTAGCGGGCTTTTTCTTTGGGCGCGTTCCCCCATCGCTTCCATGTCTTGCCAGGCTCACCGCCTGGGGACGTTGCCGATGGGAGGAAGGCGGTTTAATTGCGCCTGCGTTGTAGGTACGCATATACATCACCCTTTCCCCGCTGCAACCACCTTCAGCCCCTTCATGCGCTTGAGCGCGGCGATGGCGCCCGAGCGTGCGCGGTCCACATGGGCGCCCTGCCCGAGCTTCACGCCAGCTCGGCCACCACGACCCGCGTCTACGACCGCTCGAAGGTCTCCAAACGGCAGTCCCTGGGCTGACCTCTATTCCCAAAGTAGGAATAAAACAAAAGCCGCGCTACCTTTACGATAGCGCGGCTTCCGCGTGTTTGTTGGTGGGTCCTGCGAGATTCGAACTCGCGACCAACGGATTAAAAGTCCGATCTATCGAAATAGGCATAAGAGAAAATACCTTTCGTATCAACCACTTGCAACGATAGCCACTCATCTGGTGTTTTCGAAATCATGCCTTTTTCACCCTATTTCAGCCTACTTTGGTCAGGTTTTGGTCATAGCACATCACCTGCCTGAACCCTCCACTATCAGCGCGTCGCCGGTGTCAGAAATCTCCACTTTGGTCTAACCCAGCAGGTCATACATCATGGCTTGCGGCCGGGGACCAGTTGAATGGGCTCCGTGCCATGCTCACGCCGCGGCGAGATCCAGTAGACCCACAGCCCCCGGGCCCACGCGCCAGCATAGATGATCGACACGGCGAAGATGCCCCACTGCTCGGCCTGCCAGCTGGCATGAAACCAGAACGGCTGTCCCAGCATTCCGAACACCGGCGCCCATTTGCGCGAGCTCTTTCCCCGGGCTTGGGAGAACCAAGCTGCCAGGGACCCCACCAGGGCAATTGCGATCTGATCGAGCGTCATTTCTACATATTATGTGAAACCAGAAACCTATTCAGGTCCATTTTTACCCTACAAAATAAAAGCCTTTCGGCACGCTGCTTACACATTAAATAATCATTGGCCTATTTGACTACAGCAGAAAATTAGAAAAAGGAACATCGTTAGACCTCAGGAGCCGATCTTGGCTTTTGATAACCAAGGAGCTCTTCATGTCCGTTTTCCAAAATACCCCTGGCAACAACCAGCAACAAGGCAACAAGCCGCAACCCTCGCAGCAGGAGCAAAGCCGACCTCTGAAAGAGGGATCGCACGCGCCCGAGCAGCAAAAAAAGCGGTCTGAGCAAGAACAGGCTCAGCAATAAATCTGCTGGATAAAAAATCTAAAGGGCCAACAGGCCCTTTTTTCTTCAGCGAGCAGGCAAGCCGCATTGAAAGTCACCGCATGAACACCGGAGACAAGGCACGTATATGAAATTCGATGACTGGGCAAAAGCCCTACCAGATGAGATACGCACAACCCTAACCGTTTCGGAAGCATGGAATGCAGGGGCCTTATCTATGCTGGAGACATTAATAAAGCTGGGCTATATCGGCGAAGGATACGCGGAGAAAGCTAGAAACGACGTGAAGGATCTTCTAGGAGGTCTGACCTGCAGGGCTGAGTGGGTAGATGAAGCATGGCTCCAGTGTTCATCCGTATCGCGCTCTGGACAAGCCCTGGGCATGGACCGGACGGCTGAACATTAAACCGGCCGCTGCCGCACCTCTGCGCGCCAAGGAGTCAGCCCCTTGGGTTGCAATGACTTGCCCTCAGCTGCAGCGATATGAAGATAGTTGCTCCCCGTCAACGCCCGAGCCTCCTGTGACAGCCGCTCACGAACATCAACAGATTCAGCACGCAACATATTAATGACCAGCTTGTTCACTTTGAACTCACGACAACAGGGACACACAAAATGCATCCACTTGGCATAGTTTTCCAAGTAGGCTGTACTGGTCAGGCTGCACAGTGGACAGGGAGCTTGGATGGAATTTTTCATGTTTTCTACGCCAAAAAAGTGCTGAGCATGTGGTTGACGTTGTGAGCTACTGCCGGTTTTGATGACACCTTGTTAAGGTGGAAGATGAAACCGGCAGCAGCCCATACCTCTATTCCCCAATTTGGTACAAAACGAAAGCCGCGCTAATTTTACGATAGCGCGGCTTCCGCGTTTTTGTTGTTGGGTCCTTCGAGATTTTACCTCGCCTCCAACAGATTAAAAATCCGTTCCGCTGAAATAGACAAAAAAGAAAACACATTTTTAATCATCCACGCTTCTGGTGTTTTCTAAATCATGCCTTTTTCACCCTATTTCTGCACACTTTGGACAGGTTTGGTTCATGGCTCAGATCCTTTCTGATTCATCAGACATCCGCTTCAGTAGGCACGACGACAATGGCTATTAATTGGCGACAACGATTCAAGCCCACGGCCTTCGCCAAAATTGTCAGATGATGGTCATCTTGTCAAATACCTGGCGGACACCCGGGCTTCCCCAGGCAGAATGAACTATGAGATCACGCTCCGTCCAACTACGGACGGTCCCTGTTACTGTCTCTTATACACATCTCCGAGCCCACGAGACGCTGACGTTGATATCGTATGCCGTCTTCTGCTTGAAAAGGGGGGGGGGGGGGGGGGGGGGGGGGGGGGGGGGGGGGGGGGGGGGGGGGGGGGGGGGGGGGGGGGGGGGGGGGGGGGGGGGGGGGGGGGGGGGGGGGGGGG